>DATKZQ010000143.1:0-37714 GCA_035527895.1 Desulfatiglandales bacterium | reverse complement strand
TTGCTCAGATAGATCAACAATTCGCTCCTTTTGCAATCTACTGCCGTGGTCGTCGTTCAGTATCTCCACCGTAGGCCGGAGGGGAAAATCCGAGTCCGTGTTGACAACCCTTCCGAGCGAGCGATCATTCAGCTTCACGTAGCTGCCGAGAGGAAAGAAAGAGACCTGGTTCAAGAATGCCTTTACCACCCAGGTGGGGAAGGCTTCCCCGGTAGAATCCATAATGGCCCGAACTACCCTGTTTCGCTCAATCCTTTCCCGGTACGGCCTATCATGGATCATCGCCGAGTACACATCTGCTACGCCGATGATAGAGGCATAGTCGTGAATTTCTTCCCCCTTGAGACCGAATGGATACCCGGAGCCATCGGCCCTCTCGTGAACCTGGAGGGCCACTTCGGCCAGCCAGCCATAGTTATCGTCCAAACGGGAAAGGATATCCGCACTTATTTCCGGATGGCGCTGGATCTCCTTAAATTCTTGATTGCTCAAGGTACCTCTCTTGGCCAGGATATCGGGGGGAATCTTATACATGCCCACATCCTGCAAGAAGGCGAGAATCGCTAGGTCAGCGAGTTGCTTCTCATCGTAGTTCAAACCGACGCCGATCTTGATGGATAAGAGGGTTACCTCAATAGCGTGGGCAGCCATTACCTCTACTTCGTCAACCTTGAAGGTGGCATGATGGTACACGTGATCGGTAAGATTTTTCTCGATCATAGAATCCAAGATAGGCGTTATCAGGGCGATATTTATCACCTCATCGTTTTGGACCCATGCTCGAACCTGATCGGCAAGTTTATAAAGCTTTTCATAATACTTGCCTGCCCCATTGGCAGTATCTCTTTCAACCACTTCATCCTCATCGAGGATACCGATCTTTCTGAGGGCCACCTCACGCCTGGGAACCTTCTTCTTAGGCCCTGCCCTTGTATCGTTCTCTATGATTTTGGAGAAGCGGATCGCCATTGTTATTCAAAATCCTCAATGACACTTTCAATGATTGGAGGATTGATGATCTTTCTCTTCTTATTGAATGCAATCAAGAGGCTCATATCGCAAACCGAGTTTATTTTTCTGGGCAGGCCACCGGTGTACTCATATATTTGCTCGATGGCCTTTTTGGTAAAAATGTTCTTCGTAAAACCTGCCTTTTTCTCTCTGAACATGATGTATCGAATGGTATCCACAAAACTGAAGGGGTGTATATGGAACCTGATGGGTATTCTCTGATCAAATGCACTCATCCGCTTTACCTTGCCCCTCAACTCCGGTTGCCCGATCAAAAGCAGGGTCAATAGAAACCGGTGGCTGTTCTGAAGATTGAGCAAAAGCCTTGCTTCCTCAAAGGTCTCCTCCGGCAGGATCTGGGCCTCATCTACGACAATAACGGTTCCTTTATTCTGTTGCATGTTGTTGATCATTCTCTTGTAGAGAATCTGCAGAAGTTTCATTTTAGAATCAGGCGGGTCTTCAACACCCATGCGATAAAGTATTTCTTGCAGAAACTCCAAGGGTCTTTGAGGCGGATTGGCCAGAAGGCTCACTTCAGCACCTGCCTCCCTCATTTTATTCCGATATACCCGGCTTATCAGGGTCTTCCCGCAGCCGATATCCCCGGTCAACATAGCCGCTCCCTTCCTCATCCGGGAGGCATAGAGCAGCCGGCTTAAGGCCTCTTCATGGGACTGGGATACATAGAAAAAAGACGGATCGGCGACATTTTCGAAAGGAAACTTCTTCAAATTCCAGTAATCAAGGTACATTGAAGGACCTTTAGTTGGATTCTGTACTTTTTCCGTCTTATTATTATCTTTTTAGATAAAAATCAATAAAATAATACAAATTTAATATAATTTATATCATCTGATAAGCTGCAACTTTTGTTCTAATGAAAGATGGACTTCTGTCACAAACAATTTGGAGATTTCTCGGGGGCGATCACCCTTTGATGGCACGCTCTCTGAGAGACGTCTTGCCCCCTCTTGAAATCTTGCACCACCCTTCCCGTTGCCCTCATTTTTCGGTATTTTGCGAGATGATACAGTGCCATCTCTTTTCTTTTCGGCAAAACACGTGCCAACTTTAGTGAATGCCAACTATTCCCGCATGAAAATCAAAAAATATCAATTATATCAACGCAATAAATGCATTTTAGAAGACACATCCGGGTTTTTGGTCCGATTGGACAGATGCATGAAGGCAAAATCTGTAACTCCGTGACAAAATTTTGACGTCCCTTGGAAATATGGGGGCTACTCATTAATTTGGCACCGTGGTTTAGCCGGCATTTATGAAATAAGGGGGATTGCTCATGGATACGCTTTCGAGTGCATGCATAATCCGAGCTAGCATAGAAAAGAGAACTTACTATAATACCCTTGATAAAGCCTTTTTCGTTGGAATGTGTATGAGCGACGATAACTATTTTCGAGATTTGCAATCCTGCTTAAGGTCGAAAGAGGCATGAACAAGTTGGAGGGTGTAAGAAAGAGGTTACTTGTCGTCGTATCTGACTATGGAAAGGAATGAATCTGCCTTCAGACTGGCGCCCCCAATCAGCGCGCCATCGATATCGGGCTGCGCCATGAGCTCTGTAATATTGTCGGGCTTTACGCTTCCTCCGTACAATATCCTCAAGTCATCTCCCATACCGGGGTCGAGGTTCTTGACCAGCCAATCTCTAATGTAACTATGCACCTCTTGCGCCTGCACGGGAGTAGCGGTTTTCCCCGTTCCTATGGCCCATACAGGCTCATAAGCCAGGATGAGGTTCTCACCGCGGTTTCTCTTTTTAAGAAAGGGCTTCAGCGATTCATTGAGCTGGGTCTCAATTATGGCAAAGGTCCTCTTCTCTTCCCTCTCCTCCAAGGTCTCGCCAATACAGATAATGGGTACCAAACCCGCCTCTCGTGCGGTGAGCGCCTTTTTATTGATAAGCTCGCTGGTTTCGAAAAAAAGGGCCCTTCTTTCTGAGTGTCCCAGAATTACGTGGCTGCACCCAATCTCCTTGAGCATCAGGGGAGAGATCTCTCCGGTAAAAGCCCCTTTTTTCTCCCAATGCATGTTCTGGCCTGCTACAAATACAGATGTGCCATCTAACAATTCGCAGGCCAGTGGGAGGGTGGTAAACGGAGGTGCAACGAGTACATCGACCATGCCAAAATCGATGTGGGCCTCCTTGATCGCGCTGAGGAGCTCTCTGGCCTCGCCAAGGGAAAGGTTCATCTTCCAATTGGCTGCCATCAAAGGTTTCCTGTCTTTCATGGCCCCCTTAGCTCGCTCCTTTGGCTACATAGGCGGCAAGATCTACGAGCCTGTTCGCATAGCCAAATTCATTATCATACCATCCGAGAACCTTGACCATGTCCTTCCCGACGGCCATAGTGGATAGAGCGTCAATGACGGTGGAAGCGGTAATTCCGTTGAAATCACTGGAAACAAGGGGCTCATTGCAATACTCAATAATCCCCTTCATGCTGCCCTTTGAGGCCTCCTCAAAGGCCTCGTTTACCTCTTGAGCGGAGGCAGACCGGCCCAGCTGGACCACGAGATCGGTTAAGGACACATTTGGGGTGGGCACCCTGAGGGCCATACCATTCATCTTTCCGGCAAGTTCGGGAATGACGAGAGCAACTGCCTTCGCAGCCCCCGTTGTGGTCGGGATCATGGAAAGCGCAGCTGCTCGTGCCCTTCTCAGGTCCTTGTGAGGAAAATCGAGAAGCCGTTGATCAGTGGTATAGGAATGTATGGTTGTCATGAGACCTTTTTCAATCCCGAATTGGTCTAATAGCACCTTGCAGATGGGGGCCAGGCTATTCGTTGTACAAGATGCATTCGAGATGACGTGGTGTCTTTTGGGGTCATATTGCTTATGATTAACTCCCATTACCACAGTGATATCAGGATCGGTGGCCGGAGCAGAAATCACTACCTTCTTGGCCCCGGCATCCAGATGCCTTGAGGCTTGGGCTCTGTCCCTAAAAAGCCCTGTACACTCGAGAACAATATCAACCCCAAGATCCTTCCAGGGGAGCTTGCTCGGATCCCTTTCCGAGATCACCCCTATTTGCTTTCCGTCAACAATAATACTGTTCCTGTCAACGGTGACATCTGCATCAAGTCTGCCATGCACCGAATCGTATTTCAAAAGGTGGCCAAGGGTATGAGGATCGGTCAAATCGTTGACCGCTACTATGACGATATCATCCCTTTTATAGGCCGCCCGGAGAACCATCCTTCCTATGCGCCCAAATCCGTTAATCCCAACCTTTACTGCCATGTCTGCCTCCTGTTTACGGTATGCGGCAAGAAGTAATCAGCAAGCGCCATCTCTTGCATACTGCTTACCTTATTTCTCTTCTTTGGGCTTTAGTAATTCGCTGGCAAGAGAAATGCTTCGACGACCAGCCGTCATTGCCATATCTGCTACCTCGCTCAGGCTGTGCCCTTCCCTACTGTGGGCAACGGCTATTACCATGGGTAGGTTTACGCCTGTTACCACCTCTATAGTATCCCTATCTAGAAAGGAGAGGGCCAGATTCGACGGTGTCCCGCCAAACATGTCGGTGAGGACCAAGACACCCTGCCCTTGATCCAGGGCCTCCATCTTTTTCTCAATGCTCTCCAGCAACTTCTTGCTGTCCTTTGATGCATCAATGGAGACATGCTCCACCGCCTCGATAGCGCCAATAATAAATTCGGCAGCTTCAAGGAGTTCTTTTGCCAACTGACAGTGGGTTATCACTAGCAAGCCAATCATGATTGGGCCTCATAGCTCCTCATCCTTGTCGATTACCATCTCGTAAATCTCCTGCCCCGATTTAACACTCATCAACCGCCGCCTAAAGTTACCATCTTTTAACATCCTTGATATCTTGGCGAGGGCCTTTAGATGGATGCCTGCCGAATTCTCAGGTGCAAGCAAGAGAAAAAACATATACACAGGCTTTTCATCTATGGAATCAAAATCGAGACCTTCCATGCTTCTGCCAAAAGAGATGCAAAGGTGATCTAATTCCTTCAACTTACCGTGAGGCAAGGCAATCCCATCACCGATACCGGTGCTGCCGAGCCTCTCTCTTTCCAGAAGAACCTGAAGTAACGCACCCTTGCTCAAAGACGGCTCATGTTCTGTGATTACCTGAGCAAGTTCTTCCAAAACACCCTTCTTATCATGAGCCTTCAGATCAGGAACGATGCATTCAGGTTTCAGTATTTCGGATAGTTTCATCCTTATTCCTTTAACAGTGGCTATCCACGCATAGGCTCAATAAGACCCAGATTCCCATCGTTTCGCTTATAAATGACATTGATATTATTGGACTTAGAATTGAAAAATACAAGAAAATTTCTCTTTGATAACTCCATTTGCTGGGCCGCCTCATCTACGTCCATCGGTTTTGTATCCACCTTCTCCGTTATTATTACCTTGGGCTCTGCTTCAGCGGCAATATCCCCAGGTCCTTGCTCACCCGCCAGGTAACCTTCGCCCTCTGTGCCTTTTATGTTCTCAGGTTTATACTCTCTTTTCCGAGACAGCATCCGCCTGAGCTGTTCCTCGATCTTGTTCATCGCCTTATCAATTGATGAATACATATCCCCAGTCTGCTCCACGGCCTTAATCTTGTTTCCATCAACTGATAACGTGAGGTCAGCGATGTGTCTGAATTTTTCTACCCCAAGGACAATATGGGCGTCAACAGGAGAATCAAAGTACTTTTTTATCTTATGAACCTTATCTTCAACATAAGATCTTAATTCAGCGGTCGGCTCCATATGCCTAAACGTGATCGTTATCCCCATCCTTTCCTCCACTAAAAAGATTAGAAAAGTAATAAAAAAAAACTGTAATGTCAAGCACAAGCCGTTCGAATCGAAACCCCCAAAATAAACCCCTGTTAGAAATGCCGAGAAGTATCAAATCTTCATCAAAATGCGGAATACCAGGTTGATTACATGCCTGTGTTTCACCACGGCATTCTAACGGGGCAATAAAAAAATCAGCTGTAGGTGTTCTTTCTTTGGCTCGAAGGAAGAATTCCGAGCATTTCCCTGTACTTAGCTACGGTCCTGCGGGCTATATCGATATTCAGCCGTTTCAGGATATGCACGATCTCCTGATCGCTGTAAGGCTTTGCCTTATCCTCGCCTCTCATGATCTCCTTAATCCTCTCCTTCACGCTGAGAGAGCCTACCTTATCGGCACCATCCACAGATTGAATGCCACTGTTTAGGAAAAACCTGAGCTCAAAGATGCCAAACGGGCTATACATATATTTGCTATTCATGACCCTGCTTACGGTGGACTCGTGCATCTGAATATCCTCTGCAACGTCTCTCAGCACCATTGGCTTGAGATACGCCGGCCCGTCTTCGAAGAAGTCCCTCTGGAATTTGACAATGCTCTCCGTCACCTTATAAATGGTTCTTTGCCTCTGATGTATGCTTTTAATGAGCCACGACGCGCCCTTCAACTTTTCGCGAATATATTCTCTCGTCTGCTTGGATAAATCATCCTTTTTGGCAAGCGTCTCCCTGTAAAAGGCGCTGATTCTTAATTTAGGAAGCCCGTCCTCATTCAAAAAGATTAGGAACTCGTCCCCCATCTTATAGACATAAACATCGGGGATTATGTATATCGTCTCTTCAACGTTGTAAAACCGACCTGGCTTGGGCTCCAGAAATGCTATAACAGAAACTGCGTGTAAGACCCTCTCTAAGGGCACACCGAGACTCTTGGCGATCTGAGTGTATTTCTTTCTTTCAAGCTGCTTCATATGGTCAGTCACGATTTTTTCGGCTGTGCTCCCTCCCAGTCCCTGAAAACGCAGTTGAATCAAGAGACACTCGCTATTATCCCGAGCCCCAACACCAAGGGGGTCAAATTCATGTATCATCTCCAGTACCTTCAGCACCTCTTCCCGTGATCTGCTGGTCTCCTTCATGATGTTTTCAATGGAGGTCTGAAGATACCCATCCGAATCTATATTTCCTATGATGTACCCCCCGATCTGCCTCTGCGTCTCATCAAGATCGCTCACCTGTAATTGCCACACGAGATGGGAGTAAAGGCTCGTTTTGGGGGCAATCAGACTCTCAAAGGATGGCCTATCCTCGGTATCCTCGTGGGGCGAACTTGCCCATGCAGTGTTGTACTCTGAAATGTAAGAATCCCAGTCGAAGTCCTCCCGTATGGTCTCCTTAATTCTTACCTCTCTGAGAGGTTCTTCCTTGTTGACAACTTCCTCTTTCTTTCCTTCCTCGGCCGCCTTTTCCTCTATCTCATCAACCGGAATCTCCTCTAATAAGGGGTTACCTTCGAGCTCATGATTTATTGTTTGAGAGAGTTCTAGGCGAGAGAGCTGTAGCAACTTGATTGCTTGCTGCAATTGGGGAGTCATGATGATCCGCTGACTCATTTTGAGTGACTGTTTCAGTTCGAGTGCCATAGTATTCCTTGCTGAAATCTATAAAGAGAAATCCTCGCCTAAGTAAACCGACTTAACTACATCGCTGGCTGCAATCCTTTCAGGAGCACCAGACTCAATAATCTCTCCCCCATTGATAATGTAGGCAACATCACAGACATCCAACGTTTCTCTGACATTGTGGTCTGATATCATTATTCCCAGTCCCCGTTCCTTGAGCCCACGAACGATCTGCTTGATATCGCTAATGGCCAGAGGATCAATGCCTGCGAATGGCTCATCGAGTAAGATGAATTTTGGATTCGTGATCAGAGCCCTGGTAATTTCCAATCTTCTCCTCTCACCCCCAGAAAGAGAGAAGGCCTTCTGCTTGGCCAAATGACCTATGTTTAGTTCCGACAGAAGGGAATGAAGTAAGCCTTCTCGTTCCTGAACCGGTGTATTTACTATCTCCATAATAGCCAGGAGGTTTTCCTCAACGGTAAGCTTTCGAAACACCGAAGGTTCCTGAGAAAGATAGGTAATTCCTTGCCTGGCCCGTTTGTACATCGGCTCATCACTGATGTCCCGCCCATCAAGAAAAATCTTGCCTTCCTCAGCCTTGATCAAGCCAACTATCATATAGAACGTAGTGGTCTTGCCTGCTCCATTCGGCCCCAAGAGCCCCACGATCTGTTCTCTGTTAACGGTCAGGTGTACCCGATTTACGACAGCCCTTTTTCCGTAAATCTTGATCAGACCCTTTACCTCTAAAGAATCCCCCCAGTCATGCTCTTTCATTGCCCCCCCTTTTCCTCCTTAGGGAATAGGGTAGCCCTAACTGGTTTTCCTTTACTCCCCTCAACAATACTCCGGTTTTCTTTCAAAAGGATAATTATCTTCTCACCCTCCACAATATCCCGGCCTTGCTGAACAGAGGGATCTTCAGTAAGCACGATCTTCTCCTCAGCCTGAAAAAACACCGCCTTGCCTGCACGGGCAACCGAGCCATCGGATCGATTAACCGTAACATCCCCGAGGGCGATGATCCTATCTATCTTTCTGGATTCGACATTTGATTCAGTACTGGCCGAGCTATCAAGATAGTATACGAGCATCTTTTGGCAGTCCACGGTCATATCGCGCCGCCGAGCCCTCACCTTACCTTCAAACACGATCAACCGCTTTTGCTGATCAACCTCCAGGATATCCGATTTGATGACGATACGGTCTTCTTCCGAGATCTCCTTTGATTCTTCCCGTGTCTGTGCAACCGAATCGTTCTGGAAAGCCACCAGGAACACAACGGAGAGGCTCACCACGAGACCAAACGCGGACAGTGCTCCCTTCACTTTCTAAAACGCTCCGTAATTAAACGTTGTGCAGACATTGCCCTTCACAGAAAATGTTTTCCGTCGCAAGTCAATCACAAGACCGTCCCCTTTTATGTGAAAAAAAGGGCCAGTCACTCTTATAGCACTATCAGTTTCAACGCATTCTTCTTCTTCGCTAAAGGCTAAGAGGCTCGTCTCTATCTGGTAACCATCATCGGACCTTCCTACCACCTCCCCCCTCAGCACTATTCTCCCGCTCTCCCTGTAATAGTCACCTTCATTCCCTTTAATCGTAAAAGATGTCGTTTTGGCGGGGTCTAATCGTAATGAGACATCTTTGAGGCTGAACATCTGAGTTCTGTCACGAAAACAGCCTTCTTTTGCCCTAAGTTCCCACTTTTTTTCTCCGTTTCTATAATCCTGGCTGTAGTTGATCTCGCTCAGTCTTAACGATTCTCCCGCCTTCAGAGCGGAAGGAACTGGTGATTCCATATCTCCCTGTGGTACCTTAAAGACAAAAAAGGCACCTATTAGCAGAAGAAAGAAAATGCCACCTATCGGCCAGATTTTTGCAGGAATTTTTTTCATCAATTATATCAAGGGTAAGCCTTTAAGCAAGAAACTATCCCTTCAGTTTTAGTCTGCCCAAGAACCAGCATTCGCCACATCTTAGATCATCCCTTCTCTCTTGGCAACCACCTGGTGTAACTCCTTGAGCATAACCAGAAGTGGTTCAACATGTTCAAATGGAAGAGAATTTGGCCCATCACAGAGCGCTGAATCGGGATCCGGGTGTATCTCCAAGAAGATGCCGTCGGCACCGGCTCCTATAGCAGCTCTGGCAAGGGGAGCCACGAATTCCCTCTGCCCGCCTGAGGACTTGCCTCGACCACCAGGCAATTGTACACCATGGGTAGCATCAAAGACAACTGGATATCCGAAACGCTTCATAATTGCTATGGACCTCATATCCACAACCAGATTATGATATCCGAAGAAGGACCCCCGCTCCGTCAATAGTATATTGCGATTGCCAACCGCATGTGCCTTTAAGATAGCCTGCTCCATGTCCCAAGGAGAGAGAAATTGACCCTTTTTGATGTTCACCGTTAGGTGAGTCCTCGCCGCCTCAAGAATCAAATCCGTCTGGCGTGATAGAAATGCAGGAATCTGAATAACATCCAAAACCTCTGCCGCCCTTTCGATTTCGCTCACCTGATGCACATCTGATAATATCGGCAAACCGGTCGTATTCTTTACCTCTCTGAGGACCGCAAGTCCTTCAATCAGGCCCGGCCCCCGAAACGAGTCAACTGATGTCCGGTTAGCCTTATCATAAGAGCTCTTGAATATCACGGGTATTTTGATCTTGCGGGCTAATCCCTCCAAGAATCGTGCCACCTTGAGAGTCGTCTCCTCGTCCTCGATGACACAGGGTCCGGAAATTAGAAAGAATGGCCCGTTCCTCTTAAGGGTAAGGTTTCGTATCTTTACCGGCACCGAAACTCGTGCTTCTGACTTCTCAGCAACCATAAAGGGCTCCCTCATTACTTTGCTATTGTTATCCAAAGAAGCTCATAAAGTCAAGAATCCCTTTCCAAGGTTTCCTGAATCTTGAATGAGTCAGCCGCACTGATCCGACGCCCTGTTCTAAGTATGGGGCATTCCGGAAAGCCGGAGGGGTAGAATCAGAAAACAAATAAGACTCAAAGATCTGCCCTATGCTATGCTGGTTAATCCCAGAAATGCCTATCAAAACTATAATTGCACCGTTAATATGAGCGATGACATTATCTATACGTATATGGGTATATTGAGACCGAAGGCAGATAACGCTAACTACGCAACATCCGGCCGACTCAGCCCCCTGTTTAATGATCCCTATTATCTGACAATAGGCCTGGGAACGAGGATTTTCCTGGGTGGCGCCCAAGGATATGTAGTATGGGCTGGCACCCAGCATAATCCGTCAATTAGGCGAGGAGAAAACGGGGCACCTCTGGAGCCGGGTGCAACCCTCATGGTGATGGGGAATCTAAAAGAAATGACCCCGCGCTGGTTGGTAGGTGTGAGTATTAGGGTATGGGTGTTCCCTGGCAGTAGGCATAGGCGTGCCGATCCCGGTCCTCAATGAGGACATTGCAAACTATACGGGGATTTCAGACGAAGAGATTTTCACCCAGATCATTGACTATGGAAAGGATTACCCCCAAGGAAAGGCCAAAAGCCTCGGTCAAGTAAGCTACGCAGAATTGAAGAGCGGAACCATAACCTTGAATGGGAAAGCCGTCCAGACAACACCAGTTTCCTCATATGTAAGGGCGAAAGAGATCGCGGAGATCCTCAAAGAGTGGATTCAAACCGGTCAATTCCTGCTCAGCCAGCCTCAGCACCTCCTCAAGGATATCTAGAAGCCAATTGCTGTCCGTTTTTTCTCGGCAGTTAAACGATAGCAGATTATTTGGTCGCGTAGGCGCGGAAATACGCGGATATATCCAGACCTTCTCTTTGACCTACCCTGGCCAAAAACACCAGGCGCTTTCGCCTTGCGAAAGCATCATCCTGTACACAAGGGCACCGAGCTTTTGACTTCCCTATGCCCCCAGGGCATGACAGCCACTATCCGGCCACAGTCGGCCGATATGTTTGTATGCCATAGTCAGGGTCGGTCTTTGGCTTTTTACCTTTCCTACCCCTTAATCTGCGCCTTTGCCTGGGCAATCGCCTCATCCTCTTGCTTGACATGCTCCAGGGTTTTGGGTTTGACGCTATCGGGCTTCTCCTCGATGCCGTACTTCCACTTCAAGAACTGCTCCCCCGTGGTGGGATAGAGGGCATAGGTGAGCAGGTCCTCCTCGGTTTTGGCCAGATCCCCGATCTTCTGCTTATCCTCCTCGAGCTCGGGCTCAAGGTAGTCGGCGGCCCTGCCCGTGATCGGGGTCTCACCCCGCTTGTAGCCCTTGAGCACGATCTTCTGGACCTCGGGGTCCACCGGGGTCGGGGTCTTCCCGTAGAGCCCGTAGACTAGGTCTTTGACCTGGTTGGTGATCATCTTGTATTTGCCCAGCAGCACATTCAAGACCGCCTGAACCCCCACGATCTGGGAGGTGGGGGTGACGAGCGGCGGGGTTCCCAACTCCTTTCTGGTAATCGCTATCTCTTTATGGACCTCGGGGAGCCGGTGAAGGGCATTGGCCTCCTTGAGCTGGCTGACCAGGTTGGAGATCATGCCGCCGGGGATCTGATGGGCCAGCACCCCGGTATCAATAACCGCCATCTTGTTCGTAGCAAGATAATCCCGATATTTCGGTGCAATACTCTCAAGATAATCATCTATCTCAAGGAGTTTATGTAAATCCAGGCCGGTATCCCATCTTGTGCCCTCCAGGGTAACTACAAGGGGCTCTACAGCGGGATGAGACGATCTCATGGCAAAGGGGGCAAGGCAGGTGTCAATGATGTCAACCCCTGCCTCGATGGCCTTTAAACAGCTCATAGAAGCCATTCCGCTCGTATAGTGAGAATGAAAGTGGATGGGAACAGTGATCTCTTTCTTGAGCTCTGTGATGAGCTTATAGATATCATAGGGAGCCACAATCCCGGCCATATCTTTTATGCAGATGGTATCGGACCCTATCTCCTCAAGCTGCTTGCACTTAGAGGTGTAATACTCTAAGCTGAACACTTCACCGCCCAGATGTCGTTCGGTCAAAGAGTAACAGATAGATCCTTGAAGGTGCTTCCCATTGGCCTTTATGCTTTCGACGGCAGTATCAAAGTTCCTGAAATCGTTCAGGGCATCGAAGACCCGGAAGATATCGATCCCTATCTCACAGGCCTTATCCACGAACGCCCTGACCACGTCATCGGCGTAGTTGCGGTAGCCCACGAGGTTCTGTCCTCGCAGCAACATGGAAAATGGGGTCTTCTTGATGTACTTCTTAAGGGTTCGTGGCCTCTCCCAGGGGTCTTCCGCCAAAAACCGATGCATGGTGTCAAAGGTTGCCCCTCCCCATACCTCCATGGACCAGAAGCCGATCTCATCCATTTTCTCGGCAATGGGGATCATATCCTCGGTGCGCATCCTGGTGGCAAGCAGTGACTGATGACCATCACGGAGAGTAAGGTCCTGAAACTTGATGGGTTTTTTGGCCCCGTCCTTCATGAAATCATTCATGGCTTCATCTCCTTTTCTAGTATTGATTAACGGTTTGTCAGTTGCCAGATATACTTACTTCAATTACCTCTACGGAGTCAACCATCTCTCATGACCCCGAACCTGGCACGGCCTGATAAAGGCTTCATTTTGCGGGTGCACAGTCTTCGCAATAATATGTTGACACTGAGATTTCTATCTGATATTTGATCCCGTCAAGGGGCTGTAGCTCAGATGGGAGAGCGCATGACTGGCAGTCATGAGGTCAGGGGTTCGATCCCCCTCAGCTCCACTTCCAAAAACTATACCGTTAGACCTGTCATGTGCGTTAAGAAAGTATGACAGGTTTTTTTCATGGCTCCCACCCTCCCCTTTCTTGTCCAACCAAAATACCTACGCTTCATCATGTGCAGGCATCTCGAATACGTCGTCTTGACACTGCGAGCGCTTTCACGCCTTCGCTAGAGAACCGTTCGACCATTCACATGTGAGATCTTCGGTTCGTCAGGAGATCACTATTTCGTAACAATATTGATTGATACTCAGAAGCATATTCAATAAGGGATTTTACTCAAAATGGCAAAACAACACCCATTTGTGTGCCGGGTATGGCAGCAATGAGTGTCCGGCATCCACCCTGGTAGGGTGGAATACTTAGGCTGGAGCGAGGATGCCTCTCGCTGTTCCGTCAAACCGCGCTCGTGAACCATTCCGGTACCGCCTCTTTTGCTGCTACGACTATATCCCGGTCGTGTTCGCTGAAGACCCCCCTGGCTATCATAGAGTCGATTGTCTTCTCCAGTACAACCATCTTGCTACCGGTGTGAATAATAGCCGGATAATACTCATTTATGAAAAACTGCTTGAGCCTGAGCCGCTTCATTTCATTATTGGCCATGTCCTTAACCTTCCGTTCCATCTGAGGCTTTTGGAGCTCTCGCAATTCTGACTTGGGCGATCTGATTTTTATGGCCGTAGTCTCAAATCCCCGAGCGCATTTGAAGCATAGTTGCCATTGCTCTATGTTCCCCAAGGAATTGATCAAGAGGGTATTGGTTGTAATGAGGCCTTTCTCACGGTCCATTTTTACACCCTCGAGCTGAGGCAGAAAGTAATTGTCCGAAATGGCGCAAAAGGCACTCACACCACCGGAAAAGGGGGTTTCCATCAAGTCGTCAACGGTAAAAAAGGGTTTTTGCTCGAACCGGGCATCCTGAAGGAGTATGAGCTCCTCCTCGGTGTAATGGAACCGCTCATTCCATAGTTCCTCCGGTGAAAGGTCCTTTCTGGTAAGCGAGCTCTGGCTCGTGAGCATCCCCAGGCTCTGGCCTCCCCGCCATACCAAGGGAAGGGCCCCAACGGTCCATTCGGCACTCCCACCGATCTCGCCGATCATGCTGTGGAGCCCCCGGCCATCCGGAAAACGCAACCCATCCAAACCCATCACCACTGCCGGAAAGAGGTCTCCGTCCTTGTCGAATGGGGTTGCAACACCGATCGCGTTGAGCTGGTCCATGGCTGGGTGATGCCGCGGCCGGTCAAGGAAGTACGCGGTCAACTCGGAGAAATCCCTTATCCCACATGCATCGGCGATGATCTGGGCTTCCTCTGTGATGTCCGTGTCTCTTGGGTTAAACTCGGGGAACATGGCCCCTGTCATCCAGCGCTCAACATAGATATCGGGCAAATGCCTCTTGAAATTCGACTCGGTAATAAAAAGGGCCGTCAGGGAACTGTGTAGGCCTTGAATGGACTTGCCGGTACCGTCGATAACGTCCGATCCCATAGAAAGCCTGTCTACCTCTTGGGTGAGCCCGTGGCCGTATCGGCTGCAGTGCTCCTCCTTGCCAAAGAGCGCCCCAACAGGGATGGTCGGATTCCCGCCGACTTCAACTCCAGGTTTGGCCCGTACGCCCTCTGTGATGGCGCTTTCGATAATGACCTCTTCCCCTACGTCAAGGGTTTCGGTTGTAATCTGGAGCACCTCGCTCATCGCTTGAGCAGCAATCCGGTCGTTGTGCCGCTTCAGTCGGTTGATCAGCGTTTTAGTCTGAAGGTCTTTTGGAACAGTTTTTAAGGCTCCGTATCCATCTATGACCACCGCTGCCGCCGGAAGCGCCGCCGCCAGTATTACCGCCTGCCGCAGCTGCTTACTCCTGAATACGCCGAGGTTAGAGCGACCATTGACCCGATCATCAATAACGAACACTGTGCCCTTTACAAGTTCCAGGTCGTAAAAACCCAGCACCTCTTGATGTCTCAAATTAAAGGTGGAGATCTTATCCTTGCTCATCTCCATGGGTTCATGGCGGCCACTGTATGTCAATCTGGCATCGGATATGTTATAGCGCAGACGATTGCTCATGTTTGCTCCTCTCAATTTCGAAACAGCATCCCTCCCTTATACCGGAACTTGTGATCTCAGGGATACTGTTCCCTGCTTCAGCCATTTAGCTCTGTCGAGATTTCAATCACAAAACCCTCTGTGCTGCCGAAACGCCGTCGTTTGGCAGCACGGAGATCATCCCTTTCTATTTCCCCTGAAACTCGGGGTCCCTTTTTTCAAGAAATGACTTGAAAGACTCAAGCAGGTCTTCTGATGGCAAAACCATTGATGATCTCGCCGCATTGTACTCCAGGCTTTTCAAGACAGACACATCTTCACTATAAAGCAGGACCTCTTTAGCCCCTTGAACGGCTGCTGGTGAGTTGGCAGCAATCTCCGCGGCTATTGTGTCTGCCTTGGCATTGAGGAGTTCATGTGTCTTAAAGACCTCGTTTACCAGACCTATGCTCTTAGCCTCATCAGCACCTATGGTATGGCCCCGAAACGCCATCTCTCGTGCCTTTCCCCTGCCTACAATCCTGGGCAGCCTCTGGAGTCCGCCAACATCGGTAATAATCCCATACCTGGCTTCAGGAAGGGCAAAGACCGCATCAGCAGAGCAAAGCCTCATATCGCAAGAACAGATGAGTTCCAGACCGGCACCAAGGCAGTGCCCCTGTATAACCGCAATGGTCGGTACCCGCAAGATCTCTAGCTCTGTGTGGATGGCCTGAATTTTCCTTATGAGATCAAAGAGCCTCACCTTCTGTTCAGCGGATGACTTTTCGGATATGAGTCTGGCGACTTCGTTTGCAGGGCTCAAATCCAGCCCCGAACAAAATGAATTGCCTGCTCCTTTCAATAAAATAACCCTGACCTCGCTATCTTGGGCAGCGCTCTTGAGGGCATCAGATAAAGAGAGCCAGAGGGCAACGTTCAGGGCATTCCTTTTCTCCGGCCTCCTGAGGGTGATCGTTCCAATACATTCTTTGCTTTCATAGGTTACTTCGGCCCTCTCCCCCTTCTGATCAGACATATGCTTCTCCTTTTATCATTTCCACATAATGCTGGGCAGAAAACGCAGCGGTAGCGCCGTCTCCACAGGCAGCCACAATCTGCCGCAGATTCTTCTTGCAACAGTCTCCACAGGCGAATATACCCTCCCGCGATGTCATCATCTCTTTATCCACAATGATGTAGCCGTCTTCACTTCTGTCAACGACAGTACCAAGAAAAGAGAGGTTGGGATTCCATCCGATAAACACAAAAACACCGTCCACTGCCAGAACCCTCGTCTGCCCTGTCTTAACGTTTCTTATCTTCACGCCATTCACGGTCGTCTGACCACTTACCTCATCCAGGACCGAATCAAATACAAACGCTATCTTGTCATTTCCCGCGGCCCGCTCCTGAAGAATCTTCGTTGCCCGCAGCCTATCTCTTCGGTGAACGATATAGACCTTGCTTACAAACCGGGTCAAGAAAAGTGCCTCTTCAACGGCCACATCGCCTCCACCCACAACGGCAACAGCACGGTCCCTAAAGAAGGCACCGTCACACGTTGCACAATAGGAAACGCCTCTGCCGGTGAACTCCGTCTCGCCCGGGACTCCGAGCTTTCTCTGCTCATGACCTGCGGCAACAATGATGGATAGACATTGGTAGGGCTCCGGGTCATCATGTACGAAAACTCTCTTGATGACACCCTCATCGCTCACTTCGACCCTGGTCACCTCGCCAAATACCGTCCTGACCCCAAAGGATTTAGCCTGTTCTTCCATGTTTCGAATGAGCTCTGGTCCAGATATTCCCTCGATAAAACCGGGGTAGTTTTCGATCCTGTCCGTAATGGAAGCCTGGCCGCCAATACCGAGTTTTTCTATCAACAGGGTCGAAATTCTCGCCCTGGACGTGTATATTCCCGCCGTAAGACCGGCCGGCCCTCCCCCTATGATGATCACATCATGGATTTCTTTCTTGCTCAATACATCCTGCTCCATAGTCTATGTCTCTTACTTCAAGCAGTTTATCTAAAAACACCATTACGGGTGTCAGTTATGTGCTGCAACACCTCTGATCCTATTCATCAAGCTCCCTTTTGTGTATCGTGACAAGGCCGTTTTCTTTTCGCGCAATTAGCACGAAGTTAAAGAGGTCCCTCTGCAAACAGAGAAGAGGGTCTTCCGGAGGAAGATACGCCTTGTCTCGTCTTATGAATTTCTGAGCAGTCTCATTGAAGATTATCGTCTTCAGAGCCCTAAGGTGATCGTACGGACTTCCGGTAAGAAGGTGTTCCACGTAGTCGGCGCATCCCTCATCCTCCGGTGCCCTGTTCATGCCCCTCCGTCCCATGGCCACGAGCGTTACCACCTCTGGAAGGGGGTCTTGAGACAATATGTACCGAGAGATAGCTTTGGCCATTACATAGCTACCGAGTATAACTTCCTCGGCCTTGCTCACGGCCCCTAACACACCAGTAACACCAGCCGTAGTCCGTTGAACTACTACCTTTCCGGCGAGTAATCCCTCCCTTTGAAGCACCTCCGATGGGGAATTGCCAAGGTCAAAACCGGGAATCAGCTGCTCATTCACCTCACCTGCCAACACCATATCGGGATCATGAGATTTAAGCAAAAGGGCTTCCTCCGGCTCATTCACAAAAATAGCCTTTTGGGCTCCGAGATGAAAAAGCAGGGGAGTAACGGTAAATGCCCTGAACACATCAATTACCACGATAACTCCGTTAGCACGTCTTACACCTTCAATCAGGCTTTCTCTTACTACCCTGATCATATCTTATTAGATTCCTGACGATTAAACCGGGATGCGAGTTCCCGCACAGTGGTTTCAATTCCAACTTCCGAAGCTTACACGAAAAGGATGACTCCCTTTATTCGACACTCCCCCCTCGCAAAACTCAACCTGCCCCCTCCCTTATGGGAGGGGGCAGGTTGAGACAATTATCCTAACCGTTTCAGGTCATCCACGAGACCTTGGACCGCCTGGGCCGATTTCTGAAGGGCCTCGTTTTCTTGGGCGGTGAGCTGTATCTCGATGATCTCCTCAACGCCTTGTGTTCCCAGCTTGACCGGCACCCCGATAAAAAGCTTGTTGATCCCGTACTCACCCTCCAGGTAGGTCACACAGGGCAGGATCTTCTTCTTATCCTTGAGGATAGCCTCCGCCATCTCGGTGGCGGCCGATGCCGGGGCATAGTAGGCACTGCCTGTCTTCAGGAGGCTGACGATCTCCCCACCGCCCTTTCTGGTCCGCTCAACGAGGGCCTCGATTCTATCCGGGGACATGAGCTCGGTGATGGGGATGCCGGCAACCGAGGAGTAGCGGGGCAGGGGCACCATGGTGTCCCCGTGGGCACCGAGGACAAAGGCATGGGTGTTCTCAACGGACACACCGAGCTCCATGGCGATGAAGGCCCGAAACCGAGCCGAATCCAGTACCCCGGCCATGCCGATGACCTTTCGCTTGTCGAACCCACTGGTCTCCAACGCCACATGGCACATGGCATCGAGGGGATTGCTGACGATGATTAAGATGGTATCGGGGGCGACCGTTTTGATCTCGCTGACCACCGATTTCATGATTCCCGCATTGGTGCTCAGAAGATCGTCCCTGCTCATGCCGGGCTTTCGGGGGATCCCGGCGGTGATCACCACGATATCAGAGCCCGCTGCAGGCCCGTAGTCATTGCTCACTCCCACAAGGTGTGCGTCATGTCGCTCAATGGGTGCTGCCTCGGCCAGGTCCAAGGCCTTACCGGCTGGTACCCCTTCGAGCACATCGATGAGCACCACATCGGCCAATTCCTTCTCCGCCACCCGCATGGCAACGGTTGCACCAACGTTTCCAGCACCTACAACGGTTAGTTTGGTTTTCATGTTCTTGACTCCTTTCCTCGTTGAGATTCCTGCCTACGCTATCGTTCTTTCATCCTGCTGTCAAGAGACATGAACCAAGCCAGTATGGCGAGGATCCTTTACGCCGTGTTCTCCTATGAGAACCTCAGGCAGGGGGTGGCGACCCCTTTTTTAGCGGTGACACAAAACTCTTGACGTTACCGGACCAAGTCCCTGTGCCCTGGCATGAAAAGGCCGTCTTTGAGCGAAGCCTGTTTGAGATAAGAGGGGAAGCGAAAACGTGAGTGGCTGGGGTGCAAGTCCGCTTCTTCTATAACGCTCGAACATCATCCCCTCGGAACCATGTTACCGGAAAACCTTACAGGCTCATGGGTAGGTCTTCGGGAGTTGATTATACGGTCCACTCACGCCGTCCAGATATACAACAGAGATCACCTATACGCCTTAACCGGACAGAGCCTTATTATCAGGATCCCATATGGTTGGGCCTAATGGCCCCTTGTTTTGAGTTGCCCTCCTATTGGTAACGTAGTATTTAGAGATCTTATGGATTCTCTCACTGCGATAAGGGCCCCTCGCCTTAAGGCAAATCAGCTGGTGGGAATCATAGCACCGGCAAGCCCGATTAGTAAATCCGAAATACGAAAAGGCATACAACTTATTGAATCATTTCCGCTTCAGGTAAGGCTTGGCACTCACCTCTTTGATCATTCCCATTACCTGGCCGGCTCAGACCAAGATAGGGCATCGGATATCCATCAGATGTTTTCTGATCCTGAAATCAAGGCTATCTTATGCGCCCGCGGCGGATACGGCTCGCTCAGGTTCCTGGATAAAATCGACTATGGCCTGATTCGAAAGAACCCCAAGGTCTTGGTGGGTTTCAGTGACCTAACTGCCTTATTGACGGCGATCTACAAACACAGCGGTTTGATCACCATCCACGGGCCCACCGTCTCCGATCTCCTTAACGGTGATAATTGGCAGCATCTCTCTCGACTCATTACCACCTCTTACAAGCCTCGACTCAGCTTGAAGCGCGGAATGGTAATTAATGGAGGTACGGCGAGGGGTATACTCTTGGGTGGTAATCTTGCAACGCTGTGCTCTCTTATCGACACCCCCTTTCTCCCCTCCTTTGAGGGTGTCATACTCTTTTTGGAGGAGAAAGGAGAACAACCCTACCGGCTGGATCGAATGTTAACGCAACTCTTACTGAGCGGTCGGTTGGATCATCTGTCGGCACTCGTTATCGGTCAAATTCAGGGATGCGGAGATGAACAGGTTGTTTATGGTCTCCTCAGGGAGCGATTCAGTGAAATGGCCGTACCGGTTGTAACGGGCTTGCCTGTTGGACACGGGGTGGAGAACATATCCCTGCCCCTCGGTCTCCCGGCACTGCTTGATACCGAAGGGATGGTTCTTGAAATAGAAGAATCAGCGGTATCATAGTGTCTTTTGATCCATTTGAATTTATTGCTTTCATAAAGGTCATAATTTACCATGTACATATTTCCGCTCAATTCGGAACTCAAAATCCGAAACAAGTCCATACTACGAACTCTCAAATGCTCAAAAGGATGGAAGAGAATTTGAACTTAAAGCCAGGCTCATTACCATTGAGCAATTGGTTGCGTCTTCATCGGAAAAGATACCATGCCAGATCACATAACCGAACTTCTGCTAGGTGGATTGGAACGAAAGGTCTATCCCGGTGCGGTTCTCCTGGTGGCGCAGGGGGGAGAGATTGTTTTCTTCCGTGCCGTGGGTAACAGGGTGGTAATCCCGGGGCGGCTTCCCATGGAGAAGGACACTATCTTCGATTTGGCCTCTCTGACCAAACCCCTGGCTACCACGTTGGCCGTTATGAAACTTGTGGACGAGGATCTGCTGGAACTCGATGCTCCGATTTCATCGCTCATACAACCCTTTCCCTGGCAAGACAAGGCCCATATTAGCCCCCGGCTTTTCTTAAACCACTCTTCGGGCCTTGCAGACTGGAAGCCTTTCTACCTAAAACTAATAAAGTTGCCCCCGGAAGAAAGAAAGCCCGCGGTAAAGCGCCTCATAATGGAAGAGCCCTTATCCAGTGAACCGAAAACCGTATCGCTCTATAGTGACCTGGGGTTTATGCTCTTGGAGTGGGTTGTCGAAATTATTGCCGGCAAAGATCTATCCTCGTTTCTGGAAGCTAGCTTGTATCAACCTTTGGGGCTGAAAATCCTTTATCTGGATCACATCGCTGCCGAGAGGACGTACAGAAAGGAGTTATACGCGGCAACAGAGGACTGCCCGTGGAGAAAGGGCATCGTGCAGGGCCATGTTCATGACGAGAATGCCTTTGCCCTCGGAGGATACTCCGGTCATGCCGGACTGTTCGGGACGGCGATGGATATCCTTACTCTAACCAGTATGCTCGTGAACCTCTATCACGGTGGGCGCTCAGCGCTTCTCAAGGAAAAAACCGTGAGGACATTCCTCTCACGGCAAGAACTTGTCCCGGGGTCTACCTGGGCCCTTGGATGGGACACCCCATCAAAGGAGAACTCCAGCTCAGGGAATTACTTCGGCCCAAAAAGCATTGGCCATACGGGATTTACCGGAACCTCGGTGTGGATAGATTTGGTGAAAAATATCACGGCCATTTTTTTGACCAACCGGGTCCATCCGACAAGGTCCAACGAAAGGATAAAGGGGTTCCGGCCAGAACTTCACGACCTCATTATGCGGGAATTGGGATATGGATGTGAATATCAAAAATCTGCACAGTGATGCGCATATACATCTTATGGGCATTTGTGGTGTGGGCATGTCATCCCTGGCGGGGATTCTCAAGGAGAGGGGTTATACTGTCACAGGCTCGGATCAACACACCTATCCACCAATAAGCACCTTTCTCGAGAGGCAATCTATACCGGTGCAGAGAGGGTATTCCCCCTCAAACCTCCATCCCTTACCGGATATGGTAGTTGTGGGAAACGTGATTACCGGGGATAATCCCGAGGCAAGGGAGTTGCTCAGGCTAGACATACCGTATCTCTCCATGCCCCAGGCGCTCAAGGAATTTGCCATGGAGGGAAAAAGATCCATTGTCATTGCCGGAACCCATGGAAAGACCACGGTAACCGCATTAGTTGCGTGGATTCTGGAGGTCGCCGGCATGCAGCCGTCATTTATGATCGGGGGGATCGCCAAGAATTTCAACAGTAATTTCAAATTGGGCAACGGCCCATACTTTGTCATTGAGGGCGACGAGTACGATACGGCCTTCTTTGATAAGGGCCCTAAATTCCTGCACTATGACCCTCATGTCGCGACGATTACCAGCATTGAGTTTGATCATGGCGATATCTACAAGGGTATCGATGAGATAAAGGCCTCTTTTAGACGCCTTATCAACATAATACCCGCCAATGGGCTCTTATGCGCAAACATTGACGACCCGACCGTAGCGGATGAGGTTACCCATGCAAGATGTCCATCTGTGACCTATTCGATAAGAAAAAAGGCGGATCTTTCCATAGGCGATATGAGTGTCAATGGCAATAGGACCTGTCTGACTATAGTCAAGGAGAACAGGAATTATCTATGTGTTACTACTGAGCTTTATGGAGACCACAATATCTCCAATATCCTCGGTGCAATCTCAATTGCCGATTATCTCCAGATAAAACCTGAGGCAATCACCAAGGCCCTTGCCGCCTTTAAGGGGGTGAGGAGGAGACTGGAGTCCATAGGCAACTTCAATGATACCCTTGTGATTGATGATTTTGCCCACCATCCATCAGCGGTAAGGGAAACGACAAAGGCAGTGAAAGAGCGTTACGAAAGCCGGCGGCTTGTTGCGGTTTTTGAACCGAGATCAAATTCGAGCAGGAGAAACATCTTTCAGAATGCCTATGTCTCCTCATTCAAGGACGCCGATGTGGTAATCCTTCCTGAACCTCTCATGATGGAAAAGATCCCCTTGCACGAGAGATTCTCCTCCGTAAGACTTGCCACCGACCTGAATGAGCTGGGTATTGAGGCGCACTATTTTCCCAACAACGACGCCCTCATTGATGGCCTTGTCTCTCTCGTTAAGCCAGGTGATGTGATACTCATTATGTCCAACGGGGCATTCGATAATATCCAGCAGCGCGTACTCCAACGCCTAGCAGAAAGAACTTCCTCATAATTCTAGGCAAAGCCCATGTGCTTCCACGGGTACCCCTATCCCGGCGTCAGCAGGATGTGGTCCGCAATGAATTTCGGTCGTATTCCAAATCAGCTATTTGAAATCGGAAGACTGCCAGTATCCTTTTTCTTATCTAGATAAATCATGTGACTTCTGGGATTTCTTCATCAGACAACTTACAACTATCAACGGGCAAAAAATTCCCTTGAATTTGCAGTGCGTTCGTCTTATCAATACGCATTGTCCCTCTTCTGGAGAAACGTATGACAAACAATCGTCATGACTCGATAGGTGTCTTTGATTCAGGTATCGGGGGGCTTACGGTCGTACGGGCCCTCATGGAACAGCTCCCCTCTGAGAACATCGTCTACTTTGGAGATACTGCCAGGGTACCTTATGGAGTGAAATCGGTGGAAACAATTTCCAGATATGCAACCCAGATAACCACATTCCTGCTTGGTAAGAAGGTTAAAGCGCTCATCGTCGCTTGCAACACTATGGCTGCGGTGGCATTTCAGGCAATTGAGAATTTATCCCCTGTCCCGGTATTGAGCGTAGTCGATGCCGGGGCCAGGAGCGCTGTGTTTGAAACACATAATAAGCGCGTAGGGGTAATTGGCACACCCGCTACTATTAACAGCGATGCCTATCCGATTGAAATCAGCAAACATGATCCAGAGATTAAGGTTTTTTCCCAACCGTGCCCCCTATTCGTCCCATTGGTGGAAGAAGGATGGTTGGATCATCAGGTGACCAGGCTCACGGCCGAGGAATACCTCGGGCCCCTTATGACACGGAACATTGATACCCTCGTTTTGGGGTGTACTCACTACCCATTGCTGAAACCCCTGCTTCACGAGGTTCTGGGAAATCAGATAAGGCTCGTCGACTCGGCCGAGACGATTGGCAAACAAACAAGGGAATTATTCAGCAAGAACGATCTCCAGAATAGACAGGGGAAACCACCCGAATACCGCTTCTATGTTACGGATGCTCCCGAGAGATTTAGAGAGGTTGGAGAACGCTTTCTGGGACGGGCTCTCTCAAACATAGAGGTAATTAAATGGTGAAGTTAGCGCCCCAGGGCCTTTGTAACGTTAGGCCTTCTGAAACCCGTTATCATTGAGCTGCCGGATCTGAGGTTGAGAGAAGCACGAAATGGATGATAGCATAAGAAAATACCTGATTGATATTGTAGGTCAAGCCAACTTCACGGATCAATTGATTGATATTGTCTCCTACTCCTATGATGCCTCGGACCATCATCATCGTCCCCGGGCTGCTGTGTGGCCGACCAGTTCAGAACAGGTATCAAGAATCTTGCGTATGGCCAACGAGTATCTTCTGCCGGTCACGCCGCGGGGGGCCGGTACCGGGCTCGCTGGCTCGGCTATTCCGGTTAAGGGAGGTATTGTTCTCGACCTGTGTCGGATGAATGACATTCTCGATATCCGGATACCCGATCGCCTCGTCATTGTTCAACCGGGCGTGGTCTACGCCGATCTGGAGGAAACCCTCGGTCCATACGGTTTTTTCTTTCCGCCAGATCCGGCCAGCAGCAGCGTATGCACCCTCGGCGGCAATGTAGCCACCAACGCGGGGGGGATGAGAGGAGCTAAGTACGGGGTAACTAGTGACTATGTGCTGGGATTGGAGGTAGTGCTGCCGGACGGGCGAATCTTCCGGACGGGATCAGGCTGCATGAAGTCTTGCTCCGGTTACGATCTGGCCAGGCTATTCGTGGGATCTGAGGGCACCCTCGGTGTGATTACCGAGATCACCCTTAAGATCAATCCTAAACCAACGGCCTTCAAAACCGTGCTGGCGTCTTTTGCTGATCTAAACGATGCCGGCCGGGCTATTGCCGATATAATGCACTCCGGTATCATTCCCAGCGTCCTCGAGGTACTTGAAGAGAATACCATCCGGGTTCTCCGAGAACGGGCTAACATGGCCCTGCCCGATGTAAAGGCCCTCGTCCTGACCGAGACCGACGGCTACACCGAAGCTGAGACTGTTTTCCAGATGGCTACCGTAATCGAGATATTCAGGAAGAACAGGGTTGCCGATATCCAGGTGGCACATACCGCAGAAGAGACCGAAGAACTGTGGCGCGCCCGAAAATCTGCCGGTAGTACTGCCGCTCAACTCAGACCCAGCAACGTTTCGGAGGATGTAACCGTTCCCATCTCTAAAGTACCCGATCTTTTGACGGGGATCTCGAAGATCGTTCACGCCTATGGCCTTCCTTTCGTGATCTTTGGTCATGCCGGCGACGGTAACTTGCATCCCAGAATCATGTACGACCCTTCCGACCCCGATCAAGTAAAGCAACTTAAGAAGGCAGTCTATGAGATCTTCAAACTCACCTGCGATTTGGGCGGAACCCTCACCGGTGAACACGGCATCGGGCTTTCCAAGGCGCCCTATATGGCTTTGGAACATGACGAAGTATCGTTGGACGTGATGCGCTCCATCAAGAGGCTATTCGATCCCAATAACATCCTCAATCCCGGCAAAATGGCACTGGAGATTTGAGATAGCCAAAGGCTTAGGAGGTTGCAAAGATGTCAAACGAAAATATTTTCCATATACCATACGGAGATACCACGTTACGGGCGGCATTACCTGAAAGGACCAGGGTTATACGCCAGAATACGGCACCTCTGACCGCTCTACCTGATCCTGCCCAGGCAGTGCGCGATGCACTGAATTCACCAATCGACCACGAGCCTCTGTCCAAACTGGTCGGCCCTAAGTCCAAGGTCACCGTAGCCTTTGATGACCCGATCGGCTTCGCCCCAGCCCAGAAGCAGCCCGATTTTCGCAGCGTAGCCATAAAGGTTGTCCTTGAAGAGCTCGATAAGCTCGGTGTCGACCCAACCAACATTCGCCTCGTGTGTGCCGTGGGTCTTCACCGCAAGTGGACCACCCAGGAGCTGGGCACGATCCTCGGTGAAGATCTGGCCTACCGTTTCGGGCCGAGCAGACTCTATAACCACGACGCAGAGGACAGAGAGAACCTGATCTTTCTCGGGGAAACCACGCGGGGGCAAGAGGTGGAGGTAAACCGTGTGATCACCGACTCAGACCAGGTCATCTATGTGAGCAACCCTTGGTCTCATTTTAACGGCGGCTGGAAGTCAGCCGTGGTCGGTCTAGGGAGCTTCAGGAGTATCCGGCACCACCACCGCCCTTTCCCCAGGGCCTCTGGAAAGTCCACCATGGACCCTAAGCGTTCAGCCTTTCCCAGGCTCCTCAATGAAATGGGCGAAGTCATCGAAAAGGAGCTGGCCAAAAAGGGCCACCGTTTCCTCATAGTTGAGGGCGTCATGAACAACGCCTTTCCTCAGGAAGTGGTACAGGTTGTGGCCGGACATCCGCCCCAGGCCCACGAAAAGACCCTTGAGGTCCTCCAACGCCAGCATGTGGTGGATGTGAAGGGCCAATCCGACGTGGTGATTTACGGCATGGGCAATAACAGGGATCCGTATAGCAAAATGTCCACCATCAATCCCATTCTGGTGAGAAACCTAGGCCTGTCTTATAGCTTTGGTCTTTTCCAGAACATCCCTTTGGTAAAGGAGGGTGGGATCATCATCTTGGTCCATCCGTGTCTCAGGCAGTTTGATGCCGTCAAGCATCCTTCCTATGTGGAGATGTTTGAGAAGCTCATTCCTGAGACCAAAGACCCCTTCGTGCTCTGGGAGCTTTACGCTGAGGAATATGCTCATCGTCCCGAGTTTGTGCACAAATACAGATATGGTTTTGGCTTCCACGGTGTCCACCCCTTAATCTTATGGGGGCAGGGGGCATATGGATTAAGGTATGTGGGCAAAGTCTTCATAGCCGGTGCCAAGGATCCCGAAGTGGCGAGGTTGCTCGGCTTTGAGGCCTTTGCTACTGTGGAAGAGGCAATAGCCGAGGCAGAAAGGTTAATCGGCAAGGATTGCAGCATTTCCTATCCCGAGATGAGGGACAGCTTTATCTGCAATATCGAGTGAGCTGTATCTCGGATATGGTGGAATAGCCGGAACCTTCATCACAAAACACAACCGGCATCTCATGATGCCGGTTGTGTTTTTAAGCCGACTGTACACTCTTGAAGACAGTCCCAGCTGATATTCCAACCGCATAACCAGCCCAGGGGGTAACTGACTCGGCGCCTACCTGGGCTCAAATGCCAAGTAGGTTTCCCGATTCTCTCCTTCAACTTGATGCAGGAACTTTACCCTGAGGGGCATCCCAATCTTTATGTCCTCGGGCCTGGTTGCATCAACTCCTTCAATACGGGCATCCACTCTCGCCCCTTCTTCCAACTCGACAACCCCTGAGCAATAGGGGTGCTTTCGATCATAACCCTGGGCCATCATAAAAGGCGGCGCAACCGTTATACAGGTAAAGGCAGCAAGCTGGCCAGTGCCATTCATCTCAACCCACTCCATCTCTGAGCTATAGCACTTTACACAGATAGATCGGGGAGGGACAAATAGGGCTTTGCATTTCTTACACCGGGATCCCATGAGTTTCTCTTCGTTCAGGTACTGCTCGTAGGATATATCACTAAAAGGCCTTTCTCCCATGGCATTATCTCCTCTCAAAAATGGTGAAGGTGCAGGTTCCGCCTGTGCCTCCCAAGTTGTGGGCAGCCCCGATTCGCAGATCTTTCTTTGGAACCTGCCGTGCTCCGGCTTCACCCCTTAGTTGTTTCCACACCTCAATCAGTTGACCTATGCCGGTTGCCCCCACAGGATGTCCTTTACACTTAAGACCCCCTGAGGTGTTAATCGGCATGGGCCCATCCAACCTCGTCAAGCCCTCTTCCACAGCCTTATACCCTTCGCCTGGCTTAAAAAATCCGAGATCTTCTATGTGAATAAGCTCCGCGATCGAGAAGCAGTCGTGGACCTCGGAGAACTGGATATCCTTCGGCTTCAACCCTGACATTCCGTATGCCTCATCCGCCGCGTTTTTCGTGGCCTCCATAGAGGTCAGGTTGTCTGCTGCATGCAGGCCCTTGCCGCTGCCCTGCCCTATTCCAACGACATGCAGTGGAGCATCGGTGAAGTTCCTGGCGATCTCCTCTCCCACCAGCAGCATACAGGCTGCACCATCACTTATGGGGCAGCAGTCATAGAGGAGCATGGGCCAGGCAACTACCGGATTTGCGCTGGGATCTCGGAGAAAGGCTTTCTCGTCCTCCCAGTGGGGTACCGGCTTTCCCTTTTTCTTGGCACTTTCAACCTTCATGCTCATCATATCGCGAATGGAGTACGGAAATTGTGCCTTAGGATTGAGCGGGGCGTTGTTGTGACTCTTAATGGTTATGTTCATGAGGTGTTCACGGTTTGCACCGTATTTGGCAAAATAGGCCGTTGCCAGCGCACCGAAAACACCCGGGAAGGTAAAACCTACTCGCCCCTCATAGGGAACCGTCGCCAGCGCTAAGCCTTCGGCAACCTCCTCGGTCGTGCGTTTTGACATCTCCTCCACGCCACCGACCAAAACGATATCATAGAAACCCGAGGCAATAGCAAAAACGCCCTCTCTAAACGCGAGAGCACTTGAAGCGCACGCGCCCTCTGTGCGCGTTGCAGGTTTTGGTGTGAGGCCGATCAAATCGGAGATGATCGGTCCCCAGTGTCCCTGATGCATAAAGAAGTCGTTCGAGAAGTTCCCTAGATAAAGAGCCTCAATATCATTCGGATCAAAGCCCTTATCCACTGAGGCCAGCATCTCTCTGAAGGCCTCAGCAAACAGGTCTTTTGAGTCTTTGTCCTTAAACATGCCGAATTTCGACATCCCAGCTCCTACTACTGCTACGCCTCTTCCGAGTTTTCGTTTTTTCTGCATTTGCTACCTCCTGTAATGAAAGCTAATCAACAATTTATACAAACCTTTTTGCCTGCTCGCGCTGCAATAGTCAACCTCTTTTCTGCGGCCAATCCCCTCAAACGTGAATCGCTTCCTATCTCAATCCTATACTATCCTAAAATTCCTCATTTTCTTAGACTGCTAACAACTATAGCCAGTTGAATTTCTTTGAATCTTAACCAAACACTAGTGATCACCATCAAAACTAACTGGGGATTTCGCTAATGAGGAGTTGAGCACGGCTGAAAATAATACGATCTCTTTTTGATTTCACAGCCAGGGATAGCAATCTGGCCAAGGCATTTGTCTCAATTTTGAGACACGATTTGAAGAGCATATCCGGTTCATAGAAAAGATAGGCGAAGGAAAACAGAGAAAAGCCTTTACAGTTCACGCTTACCCATAAGGAATAAGGACTTTCGGCTTCCTTTGGAAGGTTCAGCCTCTGTACCACTGGAACGCACTAGGGGGTGAGCATTCTTTCTTGGCGTGCCGCCAAGGCGTGGGTTATCCGGTCGATGATTATGGCTAGAAACACAATGCTAATTCCGGCCTCAAAGCCTCGTCCGACCTCGATCCAGTTGATTGCCAGGAGTACCTCTAGCCCGAGCCCTCTCGCCCCGATCATGGACGCGATGACCACCATGGCCAGCGCCATCATGGTTGTCTGATTGATGCCCACCTCATGCTAATCCTCAGCGAAAGATTCAAGTCTACTCAAATCCCAGTGAGACATCAAGGGGAAGTGGAGCTCAGCGGCCATTCGGAAAAGCCATGCTATGAAAATGTCCTCAGAAACAAGAGACGGGTAGCAGGCCCACACTACGCTATTTCTGCTCTCCCCATCGTTCAAAAAGGTTGTGCTCGATCCCAAAATAATCAAAGGCCTTCCCGATGGTCTGATGGACAATGTCCTCAATGCTCTTGGGGTGGTTGTAAAACGAGGGTATTGGCGGGAGTATATGAGCCCCCAAGTCAGCGGCCCTGGTCATAAGGTCAAGGTGCCCCTTGTGAAGCGGGGTTTCACGAACTAGTAAGACCAGTTTTCTCTTCTCTTTCAGCGATACATCTGCCGCCCGCACGATGAGGCTCTCCGAATAGGAGTTGGCAATACCCGACAATGTCTTTACGGTACAAGGAGCAACGATCATCCCTTGCGTTAAGAATGAACCGCTCGCGGGAGGGGCAGCCAGATCGTCGTTGTCATATACCGTATCTGCCAGGGCTTCTACATCCCCGACCGAATAATCCGTTTCAAGGGATATGTTTTTTTTGCCGGATTCTGAAATAATCAGATGAACTTCAATGTCCTTCTTCTTGAGCTCTCTCAAGATCTCGATGCCATAGATAACACCGCTCGCCCCCGTGATACCGATGATAATCCGATTTTTCATTCGTCACCTCACCTCCACACCATGCATACTCCAGCATATGTTTGTCTTACGCGATTATTTCAACACTCTCCCGCTCACCTTCCCTATTATCATATTCACCAACTGACGGCTATTCTCCATGATCGTTCTGATTCCCGCTTCATCGATATCATCCCAGTGTATCCCCACCGTTACTGTGACATTTCTATCAAGTGCAGCTGATATCCTCTCAGCCGACTCTTTGGCTATCAGGTCGTCTTTATGGCCGACATAGCAGAAAACCGAAGCTGTGGCGCTTACTATGCCTTCATCTCTTAAACTCGGTCGTGGTTGGGCCACGGCAACGGCACCGATATGGGGCCGCTCACCCCCCCACATGGCTACCAACAGATCCTGCCCGATCTCCACGGCAAACGCCTCTAAGCGATATGCCCCTTTTTTAGTCTTAATCCTGAATTCCAAAATCTACTCTTGGTTAACTGTCTTCCGAGCCTCAAAGAGTTCGCTCAAGTGCATTTATAACGGCCCGCGCAAACTCAGAGGTATTGATGTGAGTGTCAACCTCTATGATTTCGATCTCCGGATCCAGGTTCCTCCTGAATTCATCAATAAAGGCCTGGTCAGAAATCGGGTCGTAAAGGGCACCCCCTTCGACGCTGAGCGATGAGAAACCCTTGCTCGGTATGACGAACTTCACCAACCTCTTGTTCCGGTGCTGATTGAGTTTCTCAGCCACCGCGCTAGCAATGGTGTGCATTTCTTCAGGGCTTGTTCGTGCCTGAACCCTTATGGCATCTTGAACCAGGAGTTTCCTATCAGCCAGCCTTCGGGAGACCCATAGAGAGTCACCCTCATCCCTTCTCTGGATAGGACCGCAACTTATCATATCAAATCCGCATGGCGATAGGATATAGGGCTTTCCCTGTCTGATCCCGGCATCCAATCGGTCGGGTCCGGCGGCCCGGTTTCCGCCCAAGAGATATTCGCTGAACCCGGCCGGAACGAGGTCAATAAAGGCCTCGAACAACCCTTGGTCTACCAGATCGCCCGCTGCCTTTTCGCCCAATCCAGTGGCATGAAAGGAAACGATATTATAATTATCTTCCAATAGTTCCCTGACGTAGTGGGCGCCCTTATCGCAGAACCCGAACTCGGTAATAGCGATCGAGGGCTTTTCCTCCTTTTGAGGAGGCGCATATTCTTCCACCATGCCGCATATGGCACCAGCGCCATTCACCATCAGGTTTCTCACCAGAGGGTTTAGGCCGACGGTATCTACCACACTGTGCATCACGGTTATGTCCCTGACGCCAAAGTATTCGGCCAGTCTCTTACTGTATGCGGGCATTGCCGCTACGCTCGAGATCAAGAGCTTGGGCACTCCAAAAGGCAAGCGTTTCATCGCCGAGAGCGTGATGAAGGTCCCAGTCATCCCACCGACAGCGATAACCCCTTGCAAATCAGTGCCGTCATAAAGGTCCAGTAATTTCGTGCCCAGCCCTTCGGCCATAATCGAGGTTGCCTTGTCCCGCTCCTTGGCAAGCATCTCCATGATCTTGTCTATGGTTGTTCCGCCGACTTGAGCGAGTTCATCGGAACTGATATCCGCCTTGAGTTGAGACCGAATAGCACCGGTACCGATACTTATGTCGATCAGGATTGTCTTATGGCCTCTACCCTCTATGTGTTCCTTTAAGAGACCCAGGCCTTCCTCCCTTTCATCGAGCATGCCAATAATTGCAATTGCCATGGCTAACCTCCAAACTGCAGACTTGTAAAGCGCTCTATATTGCTTACATTTTTAAACTTAATGATTCCTCTCTTGGGGACTTTCATCGAATACCTCCCGACGCGTAATATCATTTTTTCATATTATGAGGAGGTATTCCTATGGATCAGATTATGAATCTAGCTTCAAAGCAAAGTCAGGTTGGCTTCATGCTATTGATAGAAGAGATAGGCAAACACCTCGAGTTCACTTTCTGGATCTATTTCACCGAATTGGCTTTCTTGGATTGAGGCTTCCTGGCTCTAATACTGGCCCTGAATCTTTCCCAAAACTCCTTGTCGGTATCCTGCCAGGCAGCGCCCCATCTCTTTTCAAAATAAGAGGAAGGCAACCTCTCCTGCCAAGTCTCCCAAGGATTCTTTCCCTTTTCCTGAACTTCTAATATATCATTCAAAAAGGCTGCAATATTCGTTATTTCATCCTTGGGTAAATAAGAAGTGGCTCCTTCCTTGATAGATTTTACGAGATTATCAGGAGTAAATGCGTGGGCTGTCAACATGACGGCTGTCATGTCTCTCTGTTTAGCAATGTATAGCAGTCCATAGCCGTCAACGCCCATGATGTCCAAAATTGCGATATCAAAATCTTGGGATTCCAACAGCTCTTTGGCTTCATCATAAGTAGAAGCTGTTATGACAACACACATCGACAGTAACTCTTTCAATACTGCTAATACATCAGGTTCATCATCCACAACGAGGATCTTTTTGCCATCCAATAAATTGCCGTCTGACATAATAACAACTCCTTTTTGAATTGAGCACCCAACCCTGTCCTCTCCCTTTCCGCCCCACAGGCGGAGGGCATTCGGCGAGGGGGAGGGGATGAAAAAAGGAAATTCCTAAACAATCAAGGTGTCTTCTGTCCTATAGCCCCAATTCAGACCACCTGGCCTCAACTTTCTTGACAATTTCCGGATCCAGCTCAATGGGTATTGGCTTTTCTTTCCAATCATAGGGGATGGTTGCATCTAAGAGCAGCCTGCCTGTTATCTCCCTTGCGTTTATGGGAAGGGAAGGGTCTAACGGCGTGGATCTACCCCGCTTAATGACCTGGGACCTGTTGGGCTGGAATCTGAAGCTCAACGCGTACATGACCCGGGAGATATCCCAGGGGTCAATATCTTCATCCACCACAATGACGGTTTTAAGACCATAGGCCCCCATCTCCGTTGAGATAGCGGCAGTAAGCACCTGGTCGGCGTGCCCGGGATACATCTGCTTCACGGAGATGATGGCCAGGAATCTTCCCGATCCCTCGGGTGGACAATAGATAGCCTTTATACCGGGTATCTTCATGGCCACAAGCTGCTGCCACAGGGTGGAGCCATAGGTGAGGGCCATGGTCATGTGTGTGTCCGTAACGGCCCGGCCCACAGTTGTGGACATAAAAACGGGGTTGTTTCTGTGGGTGACGCAATTGACCTTAATATAGTTCCGGGGATCGGTGCCTACGCCTGAATAGTAGCCCGTGTATTCGCCAAAAGGGCCTTCTTCCATAAACTTATCAGCATCCACTTCTCCTTCCACTACGATTTCAGCCGTGGCCGGGACAATCAGGTCATTCGTCTCGCACTTAACAACTTCAATGGGCTCCCCACGGATAGAGCCTGCAAGATCATACTCGGATTCAAAGGCGGACAACCGAGCCGCGCCCATGAGGAACAGGAGAGGGTCACACCCCACAACAACTGCCACGGGCATGGGTTTGCCCATGGCCTGGTATTTCTTGAGCATGATATCGGAGTGCTTCCCTTTTATAAACTGGGTTCCCAGTGTGTTCTTATCGAGGAGTTGTAGTCTGTAAGTTCCCACATTTACCCAATCCGATTCCGGGTCCTTAGTGACCACGAAGTGGGCTGTTCCGAAAAAGCGCCCGCCATCCATGGGGAAGAACTTGGGAACGGGAAACTTGAAAAGATCGACCTCACCGGCCATCATTTTGTTTTCCTTGCAAGGGCCAGTATCAACTAATTTAGGGGGAACCTTGGTCTCTCCCTTTTCTACCCAATGCCTCATAAGGTCTACTAAGGTTGAATCCTTTGGCATACCCATGATCAACGACAGTCTTTCCGTGGTGGTGCAGGCACTGGTGAGCACTGGAGAATTATAGCCCTTTACATTCTCAAAAAGGAGGGCCGGCCCCTGTTTCTCCTCATTGAGCTTGGCGATATGGGATAGTTCCAGGTCCCAATCTACCTCTGCCTTGATCCGGTGCAGCATTCCCTCTGCTTCAGCCTGTTCAATAAAATCTCTTATGCTTTTCATTATAGTATTACCTCCGTGTAACAGTAATTTAATGTCTTAACGTCTCGGTATTTCTATCCCGCCGCCGCGGGAAGAATAAAGGAAATCTTTCATTTTTGTAACCGTTCACGGGTTCAGAGGTTCAGGGTCCAAGGTTCACCGAAAATCTAAATCCCGCCCCAGCGGGAATTCGTAAGTCCTTAACGGTGAACCCTGCATCTGTGAACGGTTACCCTTTTTTTAGAGCGGCGTAGTACCTCTGAAGGCGGGATTTTATAAAATTGCGAAGCAATTTTATCCTGGGATCTTTATCCGTTGCATGGCCCTTGCCATCAGCAGCTCATAACCGCTCTTCTTCCCCAGCACTGATTCTTTCTTGCGTTTACTCCATACTTGCTCTGGCCGGCATTGCAGCATAAATACATTCTCCGGGAAGGGAAGGTCATTATCTATAGCCCATTCCGTATCTTGAGCTATCCCGCAGTGTTCTTCCACTTTCATACCTGTCTTGACCAACTCCAATATCTCTTCTTTGCTCAGGCAAGGGACATTTTGTCGTTCAGGGGGAAGATCAACCAACATGGTCTTGCCTGTCTTTGTATCCAATAGATATTCCTTGAGCTTAGTGGATACAGATGTCTTTACAATTTCAAGCACAACCTTATCCACTGTCCACACATCAGGGGTAACCGCACCACTCACAACGCTCTCACCCAGGCCCCAGTTCCCCTCAATTACAGCCACCGATGGGTCTCCGCTGACCGGGTTAAGTGTGAACATCACGCCGGCTGACCTGGCATTTACCATCTTTAGCACAGCCACACCAATGGGGTCATATTCCAGGGAAAGTCCCAGGCGAGCACGGGCAATAATGGAGCGTGGATTAAATGTGCTCGACCACACCCTGATGATGTTCTTCATCACCTCCGAACTACCGCTGATACAGAGATAGGTTTCGTATTGCCCGGGGTGGCTGGCCGGTCCCGCTGAGCGTGTGGCCACGGGAACATCACTAATGCCCGCCATTTTGCAAACCCCATCGTAATACTGCCTGATGACATCCTCCATATCCTCAGGCATCTCTTTGGATTCTAAAATACCCCTCATCTCTTCAGACGCCTTGTCATATTTTGGCATATCTTCAGGGTTGTCAGGATCAGCGCTGAATGTGGCCAGATACCGGCGAATATCTTCAATAGCGCCGGTCTCCTTCATAAACCTTTCATAAGCTCCCAGTGTCAACGCAAACCCGGGGGGGACTCGAAACCCGGCTCTCGTCATCTCTCCCAGATTAGCACACTTCTTCCCCACTATATCGTTATGCTCCTTGCCTAACTCATCAAAACGATATATCCACTTCATGGAAAACACCTCTCTGATTATAATGCTGTGCTTGGAGGGCATGTGCTACGGCACATACCCTCCCAACAATTCAGCTATTAACACCTTTCCAGTATGGTTACAATTCCGCGATCGCCATCCAATCTTATCTTATCCCCGGTTTTAATTACCGAGGTGCCGACTCCTGTGCCCGTAACCGACGGGACACCATATTCCCTGCACACGATGGCCGCATGGCTGGTGAGCCCTCCGATATCAGTAATCGCACCCTTGATCTTGGTAAACACAGGGGCCCAGGAGGGGTTAGTGGTGGGGCAAACCAGGATCTCTCCCGGTTGAATGCCCACAATCTCCTTGAGCAGCTTGAGTACACGCGCCGGGCCTTCAACAACACCTGCCGAAGAAGCAAAGCCCTTGATTTCAGAGACATCCTCAGGCCTGACTTCTCCCTCTCCCATGCCTTTGAGCCATTCCTGGACTTTGTCGGTGGTGACGCCCCACAGCATAATGGTGAAGGGCTCTGCCACTTCTTCGGGTGGAACACCCAGGGCAGGGATCGGGTTCCATTCACCTGCCGCCTTGAGGATCTTCTTTCGCTTGTCAGCCTTGGCCTTGTAATAGTCGCCCCTCAGCGGAATATCCACGCCCAGGGCCCAACCGGTGGCCACCTCAGTGAGAAGCTCGGGTATTTCGTAGCGGTTGAACATAAATATGTCGTCCACCTCATTTATCATGCCGTTATCAACCAGGAGATTTCCAAATTCCCTTATTTTGGAAAACCATATGGTATGGAACCAGTGCTCAACCCAGAAAAGGTGGTCCTCGGCGTACCTGTAAATGGTCCTTACGGTTTTGTAGGCGCCATCAAAGGATTCCCTGTCTTCATCGCTCTGTATCAATTCACGATATTTGGCAACGGTTTTATCTCTTTCCTTTTCAACCTCATCCAGAGACCTCTCGATCGTTTCTCCTTTTTCCAGCCGTTCCACGTAACTCTTGATATAGCTAAATGGAATATCCAGGTTAGTGATCCAGCTCCCTTCATAATGGAACCACCCGCTTCCACATGATACATAGAACCACGGGTCTTTGGCCTTATCAAGGGCCTCAAGCCACTTCTTCCCGTCCTCTGACTTTTCAAGCTCCGTAACCTTCTGTTCCGCTGTCTTTTCACTCTTGAGGATATCTGCCACACCACTTAAAGAGGTGGCTAATCTGGATAGCTGGCAGAGTTCTTCTTCGGGTCGGAACATGGATACATAGGCCCCTGCCACCATTTTGCCAATAGCGCTCTCACTAATATCGGGAAAAAGTTTCCTGGTTACATCGCCAAACATGAGGTAAGCAAGGTAGGTCAGGTTGAGCATCTCAAAATGATACTGCCATCCCTTGAACATCTTATTAACGAGTTCATCAAATGCCCTAATAAGATCATATGATACATAGCAGCCTGTAGGCGCGGGCAGTACCTGGTCTTCGGGAACGAATTTGGGCAGTTCTTTTGGAACCTCAATCGCCTCCATCTCTTCACCAAGGGCCTTGAATTTTGTGAGCCACTTATCCCACAACTCATCATAATGCTCAAATACATAGAATACCCGCTTCTCAAACAACTGGGCCTTCTCGCCTATCACCTCATCCGGAGGAGGCGCAATCGCACAGATGTACATGTATGGCCCGACCATCCTCTGGGCTATCCCCTGGGCAGGTGGGATGCAGAATACCCTGGTAGTGTATTGGGAAAGAGAGATCTGCCATGCCTCTTGAAAGATCAGATCTAATGGTGGCATGGGCTCTGGAGCATGTATTTTGTC
>DATKZQ010000142.1:0-16940 GCA_035527895.1 Desulfatiglandales bacterium | reverse complement strand
ACCCCGAGTCTAGATTGTGCACAAAACTGATGAGATAACGCGGTGTTTACCTGGAGGCGAAAAGCCGCCACGGTTTGTATTCAGGGTTCAAGCACACGTTATACGGAACCTTCTGGGGGTTTCAGTAATTTCTCCTTCAGGATTAGGGTAGCAGCAATAAAAATCGCAAAGTCAATAATTATGCTCATAAGCCAGAATAGGTAATAAAAGGCAGGGATTGTCTGCGATGTAGATAAAGGTGCAGTCACAGATTTGACTAACAGGCCCAGAACGGATGGAACCAGGGTTAGCAGAACGAGCGGGGTGCTGAAAGTGAAATTACCAAGGAGACATTTAATGCCTAAGGGGATACAGGTAAACCGCTCTCTCAACAAAAAAACCAATGGAAAAATATAGATGCTCACTATATCAACGGCGATTGATAAAATGATCCTTATTCCCAGAATTGGGCTACCAATAATCAATCCTAGAAACGAGAGAACGAGGATCGGGCTCGCGACAGCTATGCTCACAACCACAAAATTGAGCCAATGTGCCTTGAAGATCCGAATATATGAAATGTTTCTGTTGTCGTTAACTATCTCAACGTATCGACCATATATCAGAGGATACATGATAAACAGAGCGAACGTCGGCAGAACAGAAGCGAAACCTGAAGGGTTGCCAGAAGATGTTGGGGCATAGAATAGCAATCCAATCAGAGCGAGAAATAAGAGTGGTGTTACGTCTCTCTTTAAGATTTCTATAGCATCTAAAAGGTATTTATGGGTTTCTTTTGACATTGAACCTTCGGGGATCACGCCTCATACGTGCGAATCTGGTTTCCTCTCTACCATTCATCATGCCGTCTTTGGCCATTAATGAATTCGTATCCTTCAAAAGCCTTGGCATGCAAAACACAGAGAGTGCTCATTCAAGCTCCAGGGAGATCATGGCTGTTTTCGACAGGCCTGCCCGCCACCTGCCCGCCATCAGCTGCGCTTCAGGCGCTGGCAGGCGGGTCGCTATTGCTAAGGCAAGGCGAGCGATATCGATCAGGGGGTATAAGGCCGCCCGTCACTTATTTCCCTGCCCGGAGCTGCCGGTAACGGAAACAGTTGACCAGGTGATCGTTCACCATGCCGACGGCCTGCATGAATGCGTAGCAGATTGTCGGTCCCACAAATTTGAACCCCCGTCGCTTCAGGTCTTGACTCATTGCCTTAGATTCCGTGCTCGTGCTCGGGATCTCCTCAAGGTGTCTCCACTCGTTTTGGATGGGCCCTCCGCCCACGAACTGCCAGATGTATGCGTTATAGCTGCCAAATTCATCCTCGACATCCAAAAATGTCCTTGCATTATCTATGGCGGCCCGTATCTTCAACCTATTGCGCACGATTCCCGTGTCCTGCATCAGCTCGTCTATTCTCTCCTCGTCGTACTGCGCAACTACGGTTGGATCGAATCGGTCAAATGCCTTGCGGTAATTCTCACGCTTTCTGAGAATCGTAAGCCAGCTCAGGCCGGCCTGAATACCTTCCAGAACAAGAAACTCGAATAGAGGCCGATCATCGTGAAGCGGCACGCCCCATTCTTCGTCATGATAGTCGATAAGCAACTGATCACCTCGTGCCCATCCGCATCGCTCGTTCATGCCCGATTCTTCTATCACTTCGCCTTCTTCTCCACCACCGGAGGCATTGGTTTTTCGTTGACGATCAGTTGAAAAACATCGGGCCTTGCATAGTGACCGACGACGTCAAAATCAACCTTCCCCCTCACAATCTCCCCCATGTCAAGTTCGGCATATAGGATACCTTCCTGATCATAGAGCGGACCTGCCAGAACCTCGCCAAATGGTGAGACAATAACGCTGCCACCCCGGCATATCACATCCGGTTGTTCACTCAGCTCATCAACTCCTTCTAGATTGGGTGGATACATGTCTTTCCTTACGAATTGATTGCAGCCCAATACAAAGCAACGCCCCTCACAGGCGATATGGCGCAAGGTGCACTGCCAGGTATCCCTGGCATCTGCCGTGGGGGCCAGGTAGAGTTCGACGCCCTTGCCGTACATGGCCATACGGGCCATCGGCATGTAGTTTTCCCAGCAGATCAGCCCGCCGACCCTTCCCAGTTCCGTATCGAACGCCGCCAAGGTGCTCCCGTCTCCCTCGCCCCAGATCAAACGTTCCGCACCGGTCGGTTTGAGTTTTCGGTGTTTGCCCAGCAACTGCCCGTCCGGGCCGAAGTAAAGGAGCGTACAATAGAGCGTGCCCCTGCTGAACCGGCTGTCGCGCTCGATGACACCAATAGCCATATAAACACCGGCCTCCTGAACGGCAGTGCCCAGGGCCTCAATGGCAGGACTCGGTACTTCTACCGCGTTGTCCCAGTACACTTGCCACGTACGACGTCCTTCCGGGCTTCGGGAGCCCACCACCATACCAAAGCTTAAACCGCGCGGGTAGGCGGGGATAAAGGCCTCCGGGAATAGTACTAACTGTGAACCTTTTCCCGCGGCCTCTCCGATGAGCTGACAGGCCTTATCCACCGTTGCCTCGCGATTGAACAGAACCGGAGCTGCCTGAACGACGGCGACTTTAACTGAAGGGAAGCTGTTGGTCATCTTCGTCTTTCTCCATTGGTATTGACAGTATCATAGTTTTGTGCGGCGCCTAACATATACCACACCGCCTTGTTGCTGCCAATAATTACCGCAAAGGCTGTCCCGTGTTCGGATTTTTCCGATGAGTGGAGGAAGTACATGGGGCGCGCCTCAGCGCCTAATGACTGCTTTTTGTGGCAGAGAGATGAGATTGTGATGTTAAGGAGTAGACGACGAAGCCTCACTCGTCTCCCTTCAGCATGCTCGCCGCGCTCACCCGCTTTTGCCCTAATGTGGATGCGCACGATCTCCAAAAAAAAGTAAATTAATAGCCAACCGAGGCCTAACGCGAAAACGCCAAGCCCGAAAAACCACCGAAAAAAAAGCTCCATAAGCTCCCCCCTCCTGAGTTTTTTTCTTGCCGGCCAGCAACTATCTACTTATGAGCATTCCTTCGGCCGCCGTTTCCAGCTTAGTAAAAAGCAATCGTCCAACCATGGCCAAACATTCGGCATCCAGATATGTTTCCGCACGCCTTTGGAAAAGCACGGAGCATTGTGCGGAGAATTCCTCATCGGCGTCGTTATACAGCATAAGAAGGGAAACCCGCGGGAGGGCCTCGAATCGCATAGACAAGTCATTGGAGAGGTCCATTTCAGGGGGACATCCTCCCAATGCCTTGCCCGCCGTTTCAAGCTCCCTCAGCCTTCCCGAGAACTGTGCGGCAATGGATCGTTCTACGTCATTTGCAAAATACGTAGTGAGAGGACCAGCGTCCTTGAAATCCCTATAGGCTGTCCATTCAGTCTCTTTTGGGATACTATCCGGGCACAAAAGAAGATACTTGCACAGAATAACGCAGATATCAAAGGACGGTCGCTGCCCCGACTGGTCGATAATGCCCCTTGCAGAAACCCGAGTCGGCTTGCCAAATAAGGGGATTATAATGGCATTTCCCTCTACTTCCACTCCGAGCTTTTCCTGGATAGACGTCAAATCTATCTTCGTTACCTGTTCCAGATACGCCTTGTAAGTTTTCTCAAATACGGATGATTGATCTGCCATAGTTGTTCTTCCAAAAGGGCATCACGTTGCGAACATTACCAGTACCAGTTCGAGCTACTTGGGGGCGCCGGTAGACTACTGACTGGATGAATTCTTACTTTTCATTTCAAGGCGATCCCATTCAAATAACTGCTTAGCTCGCGCCAGAGGCGCAGGTCCAAGAGTCCCAGCTAAATTGTGCATTCACGTTGATTTTTCTTTCCACCGATCACATGTTTTGAGTTTTAAGTTTTTGGTAACACTTTAGCTCTTTGAAAAGGTGGCGCTCCTGTCCATCTGCTAATGCCCGGTGGCTATTCGTAACGGAACCCAGGCAACCGAGCATGGGAATATCTTTTTTTGCTCTGCCCTCTAAACAAGGCCCCGTACAGGGCCGTTTCAAACCGACGCACCTCCCCATAAGCCTTAGCACTAAGGTACCAGCCTGTGTGCGCCGTTTTGAAACGCCCACTCCTCTGAACGATGGGAGGCCTGCCCTGGCGCGCAGCTTCCGGAGTGTTGTATGGATACGAGAGTATCTCACATCTCAGTTCTCCTTACTCATGCCTTATGAGCCAGGTCTGGGCCAGGGACAGAGTCAAAAAAAGATATTCCCATGCTCGGCTTAAGATTAATTTCAAAGAGGTAAAGTGTTACAATTTTGGAAATTCGTATCTGTTATGGCTGGGCCAGAGATTTCTCGCTTCGAGTTCCGAGTTTCCAAAAACTGCAGTATACAAAATACCGGGCTGGTTCAACTGCCTACCTCTTGAAATGACAGGGACTTTGGCTTTCTTAATTCATGTCTCTACTTCATAAAAAGATACCTTGGCACACGTTTCATATAATCCTCATACTCTTGCCCGAATTTTTCTTGGTTTATTCTTTCCTCGCTCAGGATACCGAAATGAGTAACGATGATGTCTAAAGCAAAGCAGGCCCATAGAATGACGTACATAGGTGAATTAAAGTTCCAACCCGTAATAATCGCGCCCAGGTTGGTGACCTTACCTGCGAGGACATGGGAGTGTCTGCTGAACTTATAGATACCCCAGTCCACAACAACTTTATTTTTCTCCGGATGTTCTCTCATGGCACTGTAGCCCAGGGTAAAGACAACTTGTCCGGAGACCATAACACAAATACCGATCCAGAAGGCCACATTAAGGCTAAAGGGGACGAACCACATCAATACGCACCAAAGAATGAGCCCTATGAAATAGACTATTGCCCAAGATCTGCCAGGACCTGAAGAGGTCATCCTCTTTGCATTTATGATCCTAAAGAGAACCATACTGATGAGCACATTTAGGATAGGCATGTGGAAGAGCCTGAAATACCACGCTGTATCCGTTATTTTTCCCCTCCCTTAAACAACAGTTTATCCGGAATTTTATCTCTTTGGCCCGAATCGACCATTTCGTGTAACGGGCCGGGAAATCAGCTATACCCCTTTGGGCTCACCAGATGCTATGCTTGTATCTGACGTGTCAATTCAGTCTGTGGCACCTTACGGACAAGGGTCATTTCAATGCTAGCTCCCCTGTAAGCTGCGAGTATATCGCAAACACTTCCAAGGGGCTAGAAAATTGGATATTCATTTACTGAAGGAACGGTTTTGGCGAGGCTTTTCGTGGCAGTAGCGTTCAAAGGTGTGCGTGCCTATATTTAGGCTAAGAGTCTGATCCCGAAACATGGCAAAAGAGTTGAACTCCGCACGATCATTTCTTGACATATCGTTAGATGGCTGCAAAAAGTAAGATGCGAGAGTTTACGAAGCCAGTCCCTACGTTAATGATAACCAAACTGGAGGGAGGAGTATCATGAAACCACCATCGTTTCTAGCCGCTCGCTTGGTGCTGACAGTACTGCTCATGTGCCCCACCGTAACTTCTGCGCAGGAATTCAAGGCAATCCAGCTTTTGGAGCCCCAAATACACAGCGGTAGACCCCTGATGCAGGTGTTGAAGGATAGAAGATCTTCGCGCTCATTCAGTACTGACCAGTTGCCCATGCAGGTGCTTTCAAATATGCTGTGGGCGGCTTTCGGTGTTAACCGCCCGGATTCGGGAAAGCGTACTGCGCCATCTGCGCGCAATTGGCAGGAAATCGATATCTACGCGGGCACACACGTTGAAGCCGGTTTTGGCAGAAGACATCCGGGCTGTGACTGGGCGTCAGCGGGTCGTGCAGGAGGTGCCTGTGAACCTTGTCTATGTGGCCGATTTCTCCGGAATGGGTAAGGCGACAGATGAGCAAAAGGTCTTCTATTCGGCCGCAGATACGGGCTTCATTAGCCAGAATGTTTACCTATACTGTGCTTCCGAAGGATTGGCGACTTTTGTGCGTGCGCTAATTGACAGGCCAGCCCTGGCCAAGGCGATGAGATTGCGATCGGATCAGAAGATCATCCTCGCACAATCGGTGGGATATCCCAAGCGGTAGTGATTACGCAGAGAAGCCAACAAAAGCGAGTTTGGCATTTGACAGATTCAAGGGGGTAGGGTCAAGCATGCAGATTTCAGAAGTTGGTTGAGAAAGGAAGGGGTAAAAAAGAAGGGTTTATTGACGCCCGTTTGCCGGGTGCTTGGGGCAGAAGCAGTGCTTGATCCCGAAACATGGCAAAGGCCCTGAGGTCACCATATCTGGACTCAAAGTGTAACCTGCCCCTATTTCATGTCGTCTAACTGCAGATATCCCTCCCCTATCTGTGATTCCCATTGCCTTGCCCGTTATTGAAACATATGACCAAGATGGTTTCGTAATACCCCACATCTCTTCTTCCGTTTCTCGGGGATAAAAACCACATGATACTTGCAATCGGTTTTCGTGTCATGTAAGCTTCGATAATTTTTTACCTCAAACCTCGCATATTTGGATGTTAATGATGCATGTGGGAGGTTTTGTTTCCATTGTTTCACCCGGCAAAGCGGGGAATCACCTATTTATTAAAGGGAAGCTTTTCATCTATGGTGGAGAATAGAAGGTCAAAACTCTTCTACGGTTACATTGTGGTGGCCGGTTGTTTCGCTATTCAAGGGTTGGGCATCGGCACATCTGGAACATTTGGCGTCTTTTTCAAGGCGTTCCTCGTCGAGTTTGGCTGGTCGAGAGCCACCATTTCAGGTGCCTCTTCCGCAGCTTTCCTTCTCTCAGGCTCGCTCGCTATCTTGGTTGGGAACCTAAACGATCGGTTTGGGCCTAGACTGATCATGACAGTCACCGGCTCGTGTTTTGGTTTGGGTTATTTGCTGATGTCTCAGCTCAGTACGGTATGGCAGCTATATGTATTCTATGGCGTTTTCGTCGGTATCGGCTTCGGCTCAATTGATGTAATCCCATTAACAACCACGGCCCGGTGGTTTGTCAAGCGAAGGGGAGTGATGACCGGTATTGTTAAAGTGGGGACTGGCACCGGCCAATTGATTATGCCATTGCTGACAAGTATACTCATCGCTCAATATGGCTGGCGCACTGCTTATAGTATTATCGGTATTCTTGTGCTGGTCTTGATCATATCAAGCGGTCAACTACTGCGTCGGGATCCAAGTCAAATGAAACTATTGCCAGATGGTGATGAGCAGACGACGGAAAGTGATCTAGATCTGCCAGAAAAGGGACTTTCTATTCGTGAAGCAATTCTCACCAAGCAGTTTTGGATGATTTGTGTCATAAATCTACTCACCGTTTCCTGTGCCATCACCGTATTTGTACATATTGTCCCGCACGCCATGGACCTTGGTATCTCCGCTGTATTAGCGGCCGGCGTTTTATCTGCGATTGGTGGTGTGAGCATGGTCGGACGTCTGGCAACGGGGGTTGCCATCGACAGAATTGGTAACAAGAAGTTAATGATTATTTGCTTCTTTATCTTGATCGGCAGTTTCCTTTGGCTGCAAGTCTCCAAGGAGCTGTGGATGTTGTACGTGTTCGCCGTGGTATATGCCCTTGCCCACGGCGGCTTTTTTACCGTAATCTCACCGATAGTTGCCGAGCTGTTCGGGATCAGTTCCCACGGTGCCCTCTTTGGTATTGTTGTCTTCAGCGGAACCGTTGGAGGTGCGATTGGTCCGATCTTGGCGGGGTACATATTTGATTTGGTTTCTAGCTATCGGTTAGTTTTTTTCAGTTTGGCCGGATTCGCTATTGCCGCGCTCATATTGACTTCATTCCTAAGACCGCTGATCAGGGACGCTTGATGGAAAAAAGGTCGCCGAATTGTCATGATATCATGGTTCAGCAAGCAGGGATTAATAGGCGCCAAGCTTGAGGAGCATCCCGCTGGGCAGGACTTGAGCTGCCTAGCAGGGGTCGGGGGTCGCCATTCAGGAAATAGGAAGCGCCGCCGAGCAGAGGTGTTCGTTACCTAGCTGCCGAATTTCTTGCCGATAGCAAAGGCCTTGCCGATAAACTGGCCGATTCCGTAATAGGTGCGAACCTCCGGGGTGTAAACCATGGGGTGTACCTTTTTAATGTCGGGAAGGTCCTTTTCACCGAGCACTGCTTCATCCGCCTTGATGCCAACGATTTCACCCATAAACAGGGTGTGGATTCCGATCTCTATGGCATGGACAACCTTGCACTCCAATATGAGCGGAAACTCATCTATATAGGGGGCATCCACGAGTTTGCTTTTCACCGCAGTCAGGCCGGTGGCCGCAAACTTATCAGCTTTTTTCCCGATCCAATCCCGAAATAGTCGGCCTCCTGGGCATAATCCTCTGACGGCACGTTTACGGTAAAGGCTTTTCGTAGATTGATACTATCAAAGGTGTGCCTCACCTTCTGCACGGAGATGCCCACACAGGGCGGCTTGGAACAGCAAATCCCTCCCCAGGCGGCAGTCATGGCGTTTGGCTTTCCCTCCTTGTCATAGGTGCCGATAACCCAGACAGGCGTGGGCAACGCAAAAGCCCTGGGTTCAATATCTATCTTCATGAGTATTCTCCTTTTCCATACATATAAAGTGAAAAAGCTTAAAATGACCACACTATAAAACAAAATCCCAAATATTTCGGAACAAGCTCTCTATTGTTTCATTTTGATATGCTTCTAATGGAACAATTGCCAGACGTTTTTGAAACTAATTCTCTTTGTTATCTTCTCCCCGGAATGGGTGATGATTAAGCTCTCATCCATATCCTCAACCATCCGCACGAATGTGTTCATGGGAACCGCAAAGGTGAGCGTGCCTTCTGGCACGTGCGGCCGGGCCGACATGTCGAACATGCCGAGCACGGCCCTCGGCCTGGAAGCGGCCCTTTCAAGATAGGGATACAGCATGGCCGACCCACGAGTGAAAGATCCTGAATCACGGAAATACAGGGTAGCGCTTTTTCGGACGACGGGTAATCTAGGGACGCGATGAAATCCTTCTACCGGGGAGAAAGAAGATCTACCGTTCCCGTGGCTTCTCGCCCAGGGTCACCGTGATGATCTTGAATTCTTTGTTCCGCAGAACCTTGAGCTCTATCTTATCTCCGGGTCGACGATCGCGGATCATCCGTATTAATTCATCGGAGGACTCAACTGCCTTGGCTCCAAACTCTACAACCACATCTCCTCCGACAGGAAGCATCATATTACCCACCTGAACCTGTCTGTCAGCCCCCCGTAGCCCGGCTCTTTCCGCTGGGCCGCCCCTGACAGCTTCAACAATCATGGCGCCCCGCTCAACCTTAAGGCTAAGGAATTGCGCAAACTCCGGAATAAGCGGAAAGACAGTCGCCCCGATCCACGGATACACGACATATCCCTTTTTGATTAGCTCCGGTATGATTCGTTTGGCGGTGTTGACGGGGATGGCAAAACCGATCCCCACGCTTGCTCCTGTCGGGCTGATAATGGCCGAGTTAATGCCGATGATCTTTCCAGTGGAGTCAAGCAAGGGACCTCCCGAGTTTCCCGGATTGATGGCAGCGTCGGTCTGAATGACATCCTGGATCATCACGCCCGCCTCTGACCGGATGGACCTGCCGAGGGAGCTGATGATCCCGGTAGTGAGGGTCTGCCCCAGGCCGAATGGATTTCCGATGGCCAAAGCCTTCTGGCCTACCCGGAGATTAGAAGAATTCCCCAAAGGGATCACCGTCAACTTCTCCTCTGGCGCGCTGATCTTGATGACGGCAAGGTCATTGTCCGGATCGGAACCCACGAATTTCGCTGGCCACTTGCTACCATCACTCAGCGTGACTTCGAGCTTTGTGGAATCCTTAATAACGTGGTGGTTCGTCAATATGTGCCCTTCGGCATTGATAATGGAGCCCGACCCGGCGCCCTCACGGGGGATGGGATTGAGAAAGAAATCCCGCTGAATCACCACGCTGATGATATTCACCACCCCGGGACCGGCCTGGCGATAGACGGAAATATTGTTCTCTTCATCCTGGGTGGACGCACTGCAAACGGCGTTTACAAAGACAAGAAGAACAAGCCCCAGGACAAATGTAAATACCTTATGTCTCTTAATTGCTTTCATCTTCGATCCCTCCCTGTTTTTCTGCCTACCGATTACTTGAGGCCCATAATCTGTTCCATACTCTGAGTATAGGCCAGGGAACGATGAAGGGCAATCTCCCGAAAAACAGCAACGGGTTCACTACTTCAGGTGAAGGGTAATGGTAAGGAAATCCGGCTTTCGATAGATCTTCACATCCACAGCCTTTTCGCTCTTTACAAGGGCATCCTTCAGGATCATCACATCATCGACAGTCTGTCCCCCCACCTGCACAATGATATCTCCTCGTTCAACTCCATCCCGTTCTGCCTGACTTCCTTTCCGGACATCCGAGACCAGCACCCCGCTCGTCGACTTAAATGAAAAGGCCTTGGCAAGCTCTGGGGTGAGGTTTTGAAGGGTGAGGCCGTATTGCTCCTCTATGCCTTGCTGTTCCCCGAGGGGGATGGCCATTTCTGCGAACAGGGACTTCGATACAAAGATGGGGGCCTTGAACTTGAGGGCCATGACAATGGAGTCACTCGGCCTGGCGTCAATCTCCAGTAAAGCTCCCTCCTTTTGCAGAACAATCGTGGCATAATAGATATTTCCCTCCATACGGGGAATGACGATGTGGTGGATCTTGCCCTTGACCCTCTGAATTATGCGTTCAAGCAGGTCGTGCGTTTGGGGTCGTAGGGGTTTGATCTCTTGCAGTTCCCTATAGATGGCACTGGCCTCAAAAGAGCTTATCCAGATGAGCAGTGCACGCTCTCCAGAGGAGTCGGTGAGGATGACCACCGGCTGTTGGCTTGTCGGGTCCACGATGAGGCGGTGCACCTCTACCTGAAGGAGTTCACTTTGCTCCAGTCCTCCAGGTGAACTAACGGCTTCCGCAGTTTGTCCGCACGTCCAGTTCCAGACTGCCACAAAAAGCCCAACAGCGGCCAAGAATTGTGTCTTTTTATCATGCTTCATGACGATCGTTCAATAAGCACCGTACGGCGCAGTTCAGAGGTCATAAAACCGCGGCCCGACTTAGCATGCCAGTGCACGTGGGGAATGATGAGTGTTCGCTATGTAGTCTACGGGACCTTTGATGGCAGATCAATGCCGGAAATGAGTCGCTAAACTGGATAAGTATAGGTTGCCGGGTTACACAGGTCAAGAGCTATCTCAGGGGCATGAAATGCCAGAAACGGTACCTCATGAGGGTTGCATTTCGCGAGTGTAATCACAAGGGAGTCATATGCCGAGATGGAGCTAGGGATCGGCCTTGAGGTGTTCGTGACCTTCAAGACCTCATCGGTTTATGTCTACTGAACATGATGCAACTTAAGTCCACCAGCGAAAAGGCCCCTTGAGCCGGTTAAAGGATTTCCAAGAGCTCAATCTCGAAGATGAGGTTCTTGCCGGCCAGGATGTGATTAGCATCCAAGGTTACCGTCGATTCCGATACTTCGGTCACCGTGTATACGATTGGGTAGCCCATCTCGCGAGGCATTTCCAAACGCTCCTCAACCTCAGGCTCAAAATCCTCCGGTAACTGGGCATGATCAACGACCATTGCCAAATCCTTATGATACGGGCCGTATGCCTTATTTGCAGAGACTTTAACCTTCTTCGACTCTCCCGGTTTCATCCCCATCACAGCCTCTTCGAAACCGACGATAAGCTCACCCTCACCTATGATAAATATGAGAGGGCCGCTGCTCATGGTGGAATCAAAGACCATACCGTTTTCTAGCCTTCCCGTGTAGTGAACCTTTACCGTATCACCGCGCTCCACTGTATCCATGCGTGCAATCTCTCGAGTTATTAGGTTATTTGATTATTGCTTTAGCTCCGTACCTACGCTGTTCCTCGATACTACCACGTCAAGCAGAACAAATGCGCATCACTGTTTTGGGGAGTTAAGGCAATAATCGATTTAGGTTATTTAACCCGGCACACGGACCGTCCTTAACCTCGCTTTTGCCTCGTTAACTTCAATGCACTTCTTTATTGCATTATCCTCTTTAAATCAACACATACCTCGGAAAGGCCCCCTAAAACCGGCAGACGATAGGGCCACACCTCCGGTATATTGCGCTGTGCTTAGTTCCCTCGCTTTGCGAAAAACGCCACAATCGCCCGTCCTGTGGACCGGTCCCCTCCGGCGGTATTGAATTTCCCGAAGAGAACACTATCAAACAGAGCGGGGATGGGTGACATTTTTCGTGAGGCTGTAGTAGCGAGGATTCACCTCAGGACCCAACACGTGCGCTTACTTCATGTCTTTTGCCGAAAGGATTGCTGCCTGTGCTTGAACGCTTCCTTTGAAATCCACCAGCCCCTCTCTGTCTCTTACCCTGAAGTCTACGATATGCCCCTTGTCGTCAATGTTGACCTTCCGATAGTAGGGGGGGTTGTCGTCATACCTGCCATTCAGCCCGCACCCAGCTGTTTGGACTATGACAGGCCTACAGTCTTCCCACGTTCCGCTACTCTTCCCTGCATTCCACAACTGGCTGTATACATCGGAGAATATCCTGATTTCATGTTTCTTATTGGCGGCAACCCATTCCTTCTCCAATCTAAACTCGATGTTCCGGTGCGCATGGCCTGAGAAGACAAGATCTACCTCCCTGAGACTGGGCTCTGTGTTACCATTGACGAGTTCGCTCTCCCGGTGCCCAGTGCACAGATAGAAGAACTGGCTCAAGTAGTGGTTTATGGTGCCATAGGTGAGGTTACATTCATCCTCTCCGATCCATTTGGGCTCAGGTCTTTCCGACTCCCACAGGTTTTTCCATTCAACCTTCTTGTCCGGATTGACAGGGGGGGCGTGCAAAAAGACAAGGGTTTTGCTTCGGGCATTTGCGATTTGGCTGACAGTTTCCAAGACCCTTTCCAGCCACACTATCTGGCTCCAGTTGCAGTAGATCTGCTCGGAATCAAAGGCGCGGGAATCAGGAGATCCTCCGAGGATATTGTCTTCAAGGCTCATCCTTTTGATGTGTTTTACCTGCTTTCCATCCAGTAACTTTCCGATGAAGACATCTGCTCCGGTATCCATAACGATGAAGGTATGGTCGCCGTATTGAAAGGCATAGTCAAGGAAGGGATTGATGTGCGTTAGGTAGTAGTGCAAGGCCTTGACCTCGGCACGGAGGGGATTATCTACGAGTACATCGGCCATTTTGCCGAGGAGTCGCTCAAGGACCCTCTTGATGCCCCACCCTATCCCTGCCCCTGCCAAAACCGCCAAAACACTGACCCAAAGCTTGGAAGCCGTCCACGTCAGCCGCACTCCTCCTTCAAGCCCTCCTAACACGCCCATACCTCCCAGAACCCAGGTTGTAATCCTGTTGTACAGGAGTTTCGTCAGCCTCACCTTTTGCTTATCCTTAAACTTGAGGGCGGCAACATTCAGCTTCTTGAGTGCCTGGCTTGTTAGCGCCTTTGACCGTTTTGCCCGTTCATCCTCGGGGTATTCGCTCGAGTCAAAGGACTTGTATTCATAGTGCTCGAGTTCGTCCTTCTCTAGACCGAACGTATCGCGATAGCTGCTCATATTGGGGTCGTATGGGTGGAGGCGCCAGTCGTGGTTTCCGGTAGATGTATACACGGCCACTTTTAGTCCGGGATTCCCCTTTCCCTGCTCGGCTCCGGTGCCGGTTACGAGGTGTATGAATGTCCTCCAGTTATTTTCAGCTGCATTGGGCTCATCCTCCCATCCGTGGAAGGCGAAATCCACCAGATCACCCGTCATAACGACAAAATCGAGCTCTCCCTCATCTGCCATAGTATTGGCTATGCCGATGAACTCCCTCAATCCGTCGTTAAAGTTGATATACGCATCCGCAATCTCATTTCGGTTTCTCCCGCTTTTCACCTTGAGCACTTCACCCAAGATCTCGTCATTCCTCTTGGCAGCATGGATGTCGGTGAGATGGATGAATTGACAGCCTCCCCTTGTGCTCTGAACGATCTGGATGGCATGGCAGTTAACCCGCTCGTCTTTTCCCTCTTTGTCCTTGAGGATAAGATCATACAGCGTTGGGAGCGTTTTTCTCCCCCTCTTCCTGAGAAGTGACCGGAAGTTACCCGTGTCCTCTTCTCTAATCGCGACATCGAGCCGCCAGTAACGAGTTTCTTCTCCAAGCACGTTGTAGTGCAACTCGCTGTTGAGAATCTGTTGAGTCTCATCAATGCTGGTGAAAGCACACAGGAGATTCCAGTCCTTTATCTCCTCGGGGTCGTCCACAGGATAGAGAGGTATATCGAGGGCAGTCTCGCTCAGAGAATCGTATGGACGAAGGTAGAAGACGCCTTCGAAGGCATCTCGCAAAGGAGATGTGAATTCGCCGTACAGACCGGCTAGAATCAAAGGGATTTTTTCCCCTTTTTTGAGCCCTTCAAGGGAAACGATCCTCGGGCAGCCCAGGTTCGGGCTAATAAGGAGGGGGAATTCAATTGGTTTCATTGTTTGGTCACCTTATCGGAGCATCCGTTCGTTTCAATGCTCATGGCAAATAATCATACCTGAAGAAAATCCGCTTGATCGGAGTCAGGAGCCACCTGAGTGCTAGAATCGGCAGGGCAGTCTTTTTAAAGGGAAACTCCTTATCCATTGCCGTAAGACCTGAAAACCACCAGTCGCTGAAGGCATAGGCCTCCTCGATGATATCGAGTGACCAGACAAAGGCCTGGCTTACATTCTCCCAAGGGTCATATACGGATGTATCCCCTACCCAATTGATCTCAGGTCTTCCAAAGGCCGCCACTGCCAGAGGAAGAAACCGCCCCACTCCGGGATCATCGGGGTTGAGCCCCATCTTCTTAGCACCTACCCAATCTACTGCGATCAGGTTCTCACCGCCGATTATGGTCTTGGTATGGTTGGGCTTGGGATCCGTAATAACGCCCAACGGCCCGTCCGCACTATAGATGGCATCGATGAGGCCGAAATGGACGGGAAAGTGCTTTATGGTCTCTATGGTCGGCCAGTCGTACTCCCGCTTCGTGTGATACTCTTTGAGCTTATTCTGCATGGGAAGGGTGCCGTAGATGTTCTTCAAGGTCAAGGTATAGTGACAGAATACGTGGGTCTTGTTTTTGGCAAAGGATATCCGGAAATCGGCATCCCTCCAGGTTGGTCCCACAAAGTGCCTTCCCAAAGAACCACCGTAGTCAAAAGGCACCATCTCTTCCGTCAGGTCAACGATGCGGTAATTCTTGGTGGTCGAGTATCCAATGTATTCAGCCACCTTGATCACCTCTCTATTGTTGTAATAGTTCCCATAGGTGCTCTGAGATTCCACCAGGCTGATGTTCGAGAATCCCCGCTCGGCAATCGTATCGACCAGGGCCTCCACAAGCTCCGGGTCAGTGTAGGTTGATATGTCCTTCTTGGAGTGCATGAACATGAAGTTGGGCTTGATCACAACCGAGAAGTCTTCTTTGGGCTTTCCCGTGTCCCGAAGGCGTCTGTCCAGAATCTCAAAGAACCCCGATTCCTTTAAAGCCCTGCCCAGGACGTCGAACTTATCCTCACCCTTAAGGGCTACTACTGTCGCAGGGCCGGTGCTCTTGGGGACAACCGGCTTTTTTCTGAGAAATGCGGTCTGGGTCTTGAAGAACGCGTTGTTTGCCCTGATAAAAAAGAAGAGCGTTATCCAGAAGATCGAACCGTCAACGATAAAAATGACCAGATAGGCGAAATACCGGGTGGAGAATATGAAAAAACAGAGCGCGGAAAGCGATGATGCCGTCTTGGAGATGAGCACGGGAATGATGTAGCCCTTGTTCTTCCTGACGTTGTGCTGGGCAGTATAGGAGAGGGCTCCAATGGTCATCATCATGGAAAAGGTCATGGACAGCCAGAATTTCTCTACTGACAGAGGCATCCCTTCCAGGCCAGGTGCCAGGATTCGGGAGAGGAGATTGAGCACCCTGAGGATGGGCTCTGGTAGAAAGGCAAAGGCAAACCCCACGACGAAGTAAGCTATGGCGCTGAAGCGCATGAGGATTTTCAGATGTTTTTCTTCCTTGGTACATGAGACCATAACCATGCTCCTTATCACGTAATACGATAGCTCTTTTGAAGGATAGCACTCCTGTCCATTTTCTGGGGCCCAGTGGCTATTTGTAACGAAACCCAGGGGACCCCCCGAGCATGGGGATGCCTTTTTTTGCTCTGCCCTCTAAACAAGGCCCCGTACAGGGCCGTTTCAAACCGACGCACCTCCCCATAGGCCTTAGCACTAAGGTAGCAGCCTGTGTGCGCCGTTTTGAAACGCCCACTCCTCTGAACGATGGGAGGCCTGCCCTGGCGCTCAGCTTCCGGAGTGTTGTATGGATACGAGAGTATTTCACATCCTAACTCTCCTCACTCATGCCGTATGAGCCAGGTCTGGGCCAGGGACAGAGTCAAAAAAAGATATCTCCATGCTCGCCATACCGTTTCTTTCATGCATAACCCTGAAGCGAAGTATCGGGGTCATGTGCTAAAGTCTTACCCGGCTTCAAATTGCTTCAATTGGATAGTTTATTGGGTCGAGGTATGATTTTGCCTCACCAACCGTATACAGAGACCCGGTAATCAGTATCAGATCCTTTGTATCAGCTACAATTCTAGCCTTATCGATTGCCTTGGGTATTGGAAAACAGACCTCCCCGGTCTTTCCGAGCCTTTTTCCCTGCTCCATCAGAAGTTGGGGGTTAGCTGCTCGTTCATAAGCCGCTTTCGTATAGATGACCTTGCTGGCGAGCGGCAAGATCTCCTTGAGGATGTTCGAGATATCCTTGTCTCCCAGAACACCTAAAACCACTATGAGATCTCTAAAATCAAAATCATGCTTGATTGCCCATGCGAGTGATCTCATGG
>DATKZQ010000141.1:0-29798 GCA_035527895.1 Desulfatiglandales bacterium | reverse complement strand
ATAGGATAGATTGCCACGTCGCGGAGTTTATCCTGAGCAAAGTCGAAGGGCTCCTCGCAATGACATGATTGCAACTTGGTATTATTCGCCCACAGCGGCTTTTCTTCACAATTCATGAATCTTTTCCCAACCCATGTCTTTGGGAATGACAGACCAGAGTCTTCAGTTTAATGTTCTCGTGGGAAATGGAGCAGAGGAATGCCTCACTCGTTCCATCCGCACCTTTGCCGAAACATAGATGAAATTGCTCGTCAACGCCGCAAATGGGAAAACAAAGAGACCCGTGCTTAACATCGATGGGGCGCTTTATGGTCTCAATGGTCCTTAAGAAGGGGGAATCTGTGGGAGTAAGGGCTGTCGGTAACGACCATCTGTACGGCCTGAAAGGTCTCGGTATTGACCAGAATCGGACCGATGAGGTTGGCAGTCATCTTATCCGGCGAGCCATTTGGGATATTGACGACAACATAGAGCTTTACTGTATCTTCAATTTTTTCTTCATCCCAAGACATCTGGTTTATGGCATCATCCAGAGGCACCGAATAGTCGGGCGCAAAGAAAAATGGACTGGTAATTACAAAGGCAAGGGCAGGATCATCAACGGACTGGTACCAGAAAAACGGCGAGTTCTTTTTATGTTGCACTATTACATATCGCTTTTCATCCGGAAAACCGAGCATGCCGAAGGGCATGGTGATAATCTTCTGTTCATCGATGGTGATAGCCCCAAATCTCGTTGTGTCAACCTTCAACGTTTCGTACCCTCTCATCCGGAAGTGCGCAAAAGGGAATCGGCCTCAGAAAGATCGGAGGCAGTGACCTCAGATGCTCTCAGGTTCTGCTGCCGAATCCTCTCATATATCTCTTGCCGGTGAATGCTGATGCCCTTCGGCGCCTCAATACCCAGCTTGACCTGTGATCCCGCAATCTCAAGCAGTGTTATGACGATGTTATCGCCAATGGTGATCCGTTCACCTAACTTCCTTGTTAGTATAAGCATGAGCCATCCATGGCATTATAGTCAGGCCTTGACAGCCTGACACCAGATATTATGATAGAAAATCAACCAGACTCAATTGCATCACCCTGGCAGAAGAGGCCAGCGCCGCCTGATAGACCAATTGGCGAGACGCAAGGTCAATGATTGCCGCGGCTATATCCGCGTCTTCGATCTCGGAAAGCCTTTCCGTATTGGTGATGATTGCGTCCTGGTAGATCTTTTCCTTGGTTTCCATGCGGATCATCTTGGAGCCAATGTCAGATATCTTCGTTGTAATTCGATCAAAGTCGATGTCAAGATTGGTCGTTGCGCCTCTAATGCTATCGACATCATTGCCCTGAAGGGCGTTTTTCAGGTCACTTAGGGTGGTGAAGAGGGCCTGAAATAGGGCCTCGCCGTCAGAGCCAATCTCTATGGTAGTATCATTGCCGATTTTGATGGTAAAGGCGTGATTGTCGCCATAGTAAGTCCCATCCTGACCGAACGGTACGGTATCCGTCTTCCATCCCGCAAAGATATATTGACCGTTAACATCCGTGTTTGCCAAGGATACGATCTCATCGATGTTGTTCTGTACGATATTGGCTGCAGCAGCCCGCTGGCTCGCATCAATTGTCCCATTGGCCATCTGGATACACAGGGCCCTTGTATCGGAAATAATATCCTGAACCTGGCTTAGCGAGCTTTCACTGGCAGCCAGCCACGACGTTCCCATACTGATGTTGCGCCCCAGCTGTTCGGTATTTGAAAGTGCGGATCTAATGTGCAATGACTCGGTGAGCCTTACCGGGTCATCGGAGAGCGCCGAGATTCGTTTGCCGGTAGCTACCACCTGGTTCGCCTTATGCAACTCCTCCTGGATATTGGCCAGATTGAATTTTACTGCATCATAAACGTTCTTATTGGTTACTCTCATGCCAGCCTACTCCAACTCTCCTACTTTGTACTCAGCAATTTGTCCAGCATTTCGTCGGCAACGGTAATAAGCTTGGCTGCCGCTGCGTAGGCATGCTGGAATTTCATCAGGTTGGTCATTTCCTCATCGAGTGATACGGCCGATATGGCATCCCGTATCTCGCTTAACTGGCTTACCAGCACCTCATTGAAGTCTCTACCCCTTGAGATGCTCGAAGAGGTGGTGCCCATGGAACCGACCAGACCATGATAGTAGTGCTCAAGGGTTGTTGTGACAGTGCCTTGTGTGTTTCCGTTTATCCTGTCACACGTCCACTGTGAAATCTGAGTGGACGTGTGTTGCAGGTCAACGATGGCGAGGGCATTGGTGTTGTCTCCCGACGCATAGCTACCATCCGCCTCTATCTTTGCAGCGGCAATATAGTCTTTATCGTGCAAAACCGGGTTTAATTCCATTGAGCCCGAGCCAGCTCCCTGAAAAAAGGTATTGACGCCCAAGGCTGCGAGGATATTACTAGTATCATCGGAAAAGCCGAAGGCATAATCACTGCCGGCGGTAAACTGGATCGCATTACCCGAAACGCTCGCCGTAACCCCGGCCAGTCCGGCAGCGGCTATCTGATTGTTAATAGCGGTGGCTACATCAGCGAGGGAGGAGCTGCCGTTAAGGCCACTCAGGTCTATGGAAACAGCATTCATAACCGGGTTGGCCGGGGCAGTTCTGTCCTCAATCCAGAATTTAAAACCATCTGCAATGAACTGAATCTCACTCCCAAAGTCGAGCGCATCCAGGTCCGTACTGGTTAGATACGTACCGGTGAGCGTGCTGTCGGGTTCAAAGAGGTTGAGCCCTACACCCTGACTATGCTGATTATTGATTGCCCAGATGAATTCTTTGGCAAGGGCATTGAGGTCAAGTCCACACTTGGCAATGACCTCATCTCGCATGGTAAGCCATCCACCGAGCTTGCCGCTGCTAATATAGTCCGTTATATCAACGATTGCATTGCCGGAACTCCGCCATGTCACCCTGTCTCCGGCGGCCCCGCCCATCTCCAGGTCGTAGCTCTCGTTTCCTTGAATCAAGACACAGCCCTTGGCTGTAATGATGGTCAACGATCCATTACTCTGTTCAAATGACTTGATGTTTATGTATTCAGCAAGCTCCGATACGAGGGCGGTGCGTTTGTCTCTCAGATCATTGGCGACTTTGGAGGCCTCTATACCCACAATCTGAGTATTAATGTCAGCGATCTCTCCTGTGATCTCATTGATTCTTGAAACGCCGAAATTCACGGCACCCGTCAAATCCGTTTCTAGTTGAAGCAAATCAGCCTCCAGGCCGTTAAACTTCTCTGACACCAAACTGCCGTGCTCATAGAGGGCAACCCTTTCCGCCGAGCCTGCTGGGTTGTTCGAAATGTCGTGCCACAGATTCCAGAAGTCACTCAGCAAGGCACTGATACTGGTTTGGGAGTTTTCGTTAAGATACCCCTCCAAGACTTTCATGTGCTGCTCCATCTCTTCGAAGGCCAGTTCGTTTGATTTCTGTTCCCTGAGCTGTTGTTCAATAAACCGGTCCGTGGCCCTGACGACATTCGTTGTGTCCACACCCTGGCCGAGGAGTATCCTCCCGTACGATGCAGGCTCTTTTGCCTCGATCACCGGGCTTTGCCTCGAATAGCTCGGGTTGTTGACATTGGCAATATTGTGTCCGGTAACATCGATGCCGTACTGCTGGGTCGAGAGGGCGGTTTTTGCAATATTCAATACCAAGCCTAAACCTGACATGATCAGACCTCCCTGCTCAGGAAGCAATTGATGCCGGACTTACTGAGATGGCTTCTTTCGTCGTACACCATCTTGGATTTGTTTCCCCCTGTTATGATCGATATCATCTCATCCAGAAAACGAAGTGAATCTTTTATGAAAACCATATTTGCTTTCCGCGAGAGCTCAATCTCATTCTTCAGTTTGACAAGCGTGAGGAAGAAGCCTTGGAAGGAACCTGCCTTTTCCTCAGGAACCAGGCCTAGAATCCTATTGAGAGGCAGAGAACTGTCTTGTCCATCTATGTCAACAACGGAAACAATCTCCTGCCGAATGCTTTCTATCTTCGAGCATAGTTCCTCTTTTTCCTTGGAGATGGCCCAAAGTGCATCCATATTTATGGTAACCAAGGATTCTCTCTCTTTCTCTAAACAGCGAAGCAAGTCATCGTAAAGTATTATTTTTCTTTGAAAAAGGTCTTCGAGCAGGTGCACAGCGTTTTCGTTCATGAGCATGCCTCATCCTTTATTTATCGGAACATCTTGATCATAACTAAATGGTTATTTCCGATGACATATTCGCGATTTCCCGTCCACGAGAACTCACTAGTTCTCATATTGAAACCGGGGTTCCGGATCTCCTTTCAACATGCAGTGACAACGGCGCACCCGTTAGGTGGAAAGCAATTGCTTGTCTAAGTCCTGATCTCGCCCCTTGAGTTGTTCAAAGAGCATAGCTCCGAGGCCTATGCCCCCGCTGTCGGCAATACTCAAAGCGAGCTCCTCATCAAACATGGATTTAAAGATCTTTCCCTCATTGCTTTCCCGAATGAGGCCACCATCTTCCACGGTTTTCCGCATTGATTTCAGCATAGAAGCTATGAACAGGGATTCAAATTGCGAGCAAACCCGCTTTAACCTGGGACTTTCAGGTCCCGTCTTTTGTCCAGCCACACCGAGGGTTGGTTCGATCCCGTCTATCATATCCATCCCCTTCTTAGATAATCTCCAGTTCCGCCTGGAGGGCCCCGGCTGCCTTCATGGCCTGCAGGATAGTTATCAGGTCCCTGGGGGTGACACCCATCGCATTCAATGCACGCACCAGATCACCGATTGTCCTCCCCTGGGGAACCAAAAGGAGTCGATTGTCCTCCTCCTCCACTGCAACCTCGCTTTCGGGAGTGACCACGGTACTCCCGCCCGGTGCCACTATAACGCCTTCCTCGGTTTGAGTCGGAGTGGCCCCCTCAGCAGGCGGTCGCGGTGCAAAGGGAAGCGGTTGTGAAACCTTCTTCGTCTCCCTTATCTGAATGCTCAGATTTCCGTGGGCAACGGCAACGGTCTGCACCCTCACGTTTTCCCCGATCACAACGGTGCCTGTCTTCTCGCTGACGATAACCTTGGCCACCGAATCAGGTATGACCTCCACATCCTCAACAGCTGCAAGCAACTGTACAACCCTGTCTCTGTAGTAATCGGGAATCCTTATGGCTATGGTACCCGAATCAATCGGCTCGGCGAAGCTATCTCCCAATTTCTCGTTAACGGTACGTGCGACCCTCGCAGCGGTAGTAAAATCGGGACTGTTCAACATGACAGTCAATTCACTCCTGTCTTTGAGGGACAAGGGAATCTCCTTCTCTACGGTCGCACCTCCACTGATACGCCCAACAGTGGGATGATTCTTGGTAACCCCGCCTCCGGCTGCGCCACCTGTGCTGAAACCGCCGGTGGAAAGTGGACCCTGAGCAAGTGCATAGACCTTTCCATCAACCCCTTTGAGGGGGCTCAGAAGAAGGGTACCCCCTTGCAGGCTTTTAGCATCGCCGATGGATGATACGGTCACATCTATTTTCTTCCCTATCCGGGAAAAGGGAGGGAGCGTGGCATTAACCATGACCGCAGCAACGTTATTTACCTTAAGATCTCCAGCGCTTACCCTGATTCCCATCCTTTCGAGCATATTGGCGAGGCCTTGAATGGTGAAGCTCATTCCACCTTTGTCACCGCTGCCATTGAGCCCGATGACCAACCCGTAACCAATCAACTGATTTGCTCTGATCCCTTTAATAGACGCAATGTCCTTTAATCGTGCGCCAAAAGCCCCCGTAAGCCAAAAGATGGTCACAACAAAGATAATCAAGAATGAAAACTTAAAACGGCCACACATGATCCACTATCCTCCCCAACCAGCCTGGTTTCTGTTTGTCCGCAATTGGACCGAGACCCGAGTAGGTGATGATGGCATTCGCTACGAACGTAGAGGAGATCTCATTCGTGGGAGCAATATCCTCAGGTCGTATGATCCCTGAAAGGGTTATATACTGCGTTTCGTTATTTACCTTAATCTCTCGCTTCCCGTTTATGTACAGGTTCTCATTGGGAAGCACCCGGATCACCACGGCAGAGACATAGGCCTTCACATGCCCGCTTCTGTCGCTTGAACCCTTTCCGTCAAAGCTCATCCCTAGGCCCGCCTTTATGAGGTCGTCCTCACCAGGGTTCTGGGCCAGCCTCGGATTCTTCTCAGCCAAGGCCTGCATATAACCCAAGAACTTCAGTTGCGCAGTTATGGACGAAGATCTGCTCGTCTTGGTGTCGGCATTGAGCTCCGCCTCCGGGTCTTCAACAATCCTGACCGTCACAATGTCGCCTACCCTTCTTGCCCGCCGGTCCGGATACAGCATGACCCCCATTTCATCCGACCACAGCGACCCCTCTTCTCTCTGAGGAGGTGTGTACTCCGGAAATTGCGGATCCTTAATAGCCTTAACCTCAGGTACATGCGAGGTTTTAGTGGGCCACATGGCACACCCGGTGAAAAAAACAAATATCACACATAGTAAACAGTATTTCTTGAAGACCATTCCCCCCCCCTAAAAATCAACCGTTACCGTTGAGCCGTTTACTACCGTAGCGTATATCTCTTTTCTGCTCATTACGTTCTGAACCCTGATGAGGGCACCCTTGCATCCTTTTTCCAAAACCTTGCCGGGAACCGTCACCCGCAAATCGCCCGATTCAGCCAGAATGGTCACCAAATCACCTCGGTCAAGGGTTGGGCGTCTTTCCACCATCCACTCCTGCAGACAAGTGCCTTCCTTGATTGATTGTTTCGCCATGAGCCCGACAGCGTCGTTCATATCGCATACTATATCCGTTGAAAGGCGCGAGATGTTCTTTCTTACCGTATAAAGGTCATCAGCGTCTATGAGCTCACCCTTTTTAACGTTTCTGGCCGTGCAAATCACAGGGCCGAAGACATCAACCAAACCGGAAAGTCTCACCTCATTCTGCACCATTCCGTTTACACTGATAACAGTGACTAACCGGACAAATCCTTCAAGCCTTCTCGTATCCTTTTGATAGACTTGATAGCTTATCGTGCCTCGAGGGACGGGTTTGTTAGCATTGACCTCGAACTTGGATACGAGAACATCGGGAGCCTCTTTTCTCAACCGCCGCAAGAGATAGTGCCTAAAGATCTCGTAGAATCTCGTCTCCGGAATCGTTTGCCACCCTTGGTCAACCTTTGCCCCCCCCGTACCCTGACGTGGGCTTCCCGCCTCAAGAGGCAAACAAGCTCCGAAAAAGACTACGAGCACTATGAGAATACCGACAATTCTCTTCATGATCTCTACCGCTTGATGTTATTGGCTATCTGAAGCATATTATCCGCCGTCTGTATGGCCTTGCTGTTTATCTCATAGGCCCTCTGGGCCATGATCATGGAAACCATCTCCTCTACCACGTCTACATTGGACATCTCCAGAAAGCCCTGGACTATGGTTCCTACCCCATCCGAACCTGCTGTTCCCGCAATGGGGTCTCCAGAGGCATCTGTCGGTCTGTACAGATTGTGCCCCAGGCTAAAAAGGCCGGCGGCGTTAGGGAAGGTATATACCTCGATAACACCGAGGGAGGTCCCCGTTCCTGCCGGATCAAATACCGTAACGGTACCGGTCTTGTCGATACTAATGGAGACCGTGTCTGTCGTGATGGCAAACTCTGGCTGAAGGGTGTCACCGGAAGACGTCACGACGTTCCCGTCACTATCCAGCTTGAAGTTGCCGGCCCTGGTGTAGAATTCCTCCCCGTTACTCAACACCTTGAAGAAACCTTTTCCCTCAATTGCCAGATCGAGTTCATTTTTTGTTTCCGTAAAGTCCCCTTGCATGAACACCTTTTGTACGCCAACGGGCATTGTTCCCATGCCGACGTGGATGCCGACGGGGACTTGCCCGCCGGTTGAGGTTATTGAACCGGCCTGCCGTATGGTCTGATACATGAGGTCCTGAAAATCGGATCTGCTCTTCTTGAACCCCGTTGTATTTACGTTTGCCAGGTTATTGGCGATAACATCGATGGTCAATTGCTGGGCGGCCATTCCGGTTGCCGCTGACCAAAGTCCTCTTAACATAGTTCTTCCCTCCCTTGCCTATTCCAATCGACCAACTTGATTAACCATTTTATCATTCATTTCATCCATGCACTGGATTGCTTTCTGTGCAGATTCATATACCCTGAGTGATTCCACCATCTTGACCATTTCTACGGTAGGATTCACGTTTGACCTCTCTATATACCCGTTTTGAACGTTTATACTTTCCGGAACAACGATACCATTTTCTTCTCCTTCAAAGGCATAGTACGAACTGCCCTCCTTTCTTAGAAGGCGGGGCTCCCTGAAATCAACCACAACGAGGGTATCAGCGGGTTCGTTCCCCGCTACCACCGTCCCGTCAGACTCTACCGTTACGTTGCTCCCGTTAACGACAATAGGCCCATTTTTGCCGAGCACCGGATCACCATTTTGGGTTACCAAGACTTTCTCTGCATTAAGCGTGAATGAGCCATCCCTCGTGTATCTTGTCCCTTTCGGTGTCTGTACCTTAAAGAAACCAGGCGTTTCCAGTGCCATGTCGAGTTCGTTTCCCGTATATCGCAGGGGGCCGGGGGACAAGTCGATAGTTGAGCTATTTTGCATGCTCAGCGCTTCACGAAACGAAATAATGTCCTTTTTAAAGGCATTCGTATTAATATTTGCAAGATTATTGGAGATGGTATCGAATCTGAGCTGTTGTACCAATGAGCCGTCGATGAGATTATACATTCCTGAAATCAATTGCTTTCACCTCGCCTTTCATCACATGAACCTTTCACTAGCCCTAAAAAGCAATATTGATGCCAGAGCGCCTGAGGATTATCATATAATATAACCTACTGATAATATTAAATAATTCAGCTCAGAGTATTTTAGGCAGTAGAGTGCATGAAGGGGAAAAAAATGCCTACTGGAATTTTTCTCCCCTGTTCAGCGAATACACAAAGGCGAGCAATTCTGCGACAACAACATAGAGGTGTGGCGGGATTTCCTGGTCGATATCGAGGCAGGACAAAACCTCTATGAGATCAGGGTCATTCTTAACAAAGATATTGTGCTCCCTGGCTATCTGAATGATCTTCTCAGCGATCTCTCCCTTTCCCTTGGCGATCACCTGGGGGGCATTGTCCTTTTTTGGCTCATACTTGAGGGCGACAGCCCTTTTTTGTCTGTTTCTCGTCTTCATCTTGCACAGCAATTACGCAAACAGGTTCAACGTACTACCTTCATCAGGGATTATCTCCCTGATGAGCGATTCAGTAACGATCTCAGGCTCCTTGAGATAGCATTCCAGGAACTTGACGGAAAAACCACTTTCCACCAACCTGTCGATCAAGAAGTGAATAGCCCCTTCGACTCGCGATTTGGCCTCCTCATTGGTTAGCAGAAACCTCCCCTCTATACTCCGGTCATGGATCGTCAGATCGGCCCTCAGCGGTCCAAGAATGGATAGTTCCAGCAAAAAGGTTATCCGTGAGACATCCTTGCCTACCTTCTTGTTTCCCGTTTCATCCTGTCTCTGATGGGGTAGCTGTATCAACAACTGGCCAACGGTAAACAGGCCACCGGGGAACTGCATGGGAACGGGGAGAAAGATCTTTCTGCCATGGTCCAGCCCAAGGTGATTAAGAATCTGGAGATTCTCCAGGGTTGATACAAGCCTTTTCAGAAGAACTGCTTCTTCTCCCTTTGCTGCCAGCAATTTTGAGGTCAAGCCTTTCAAGTCACCGTTTATGAGCTCATTAAAATGCCCTGCACCAATCCTCTGGTCGGTTAGAGCCCTTTTTACTTTTGCCTCCCACATGATACCTGATTTGTCAATGAGGCGGCTCAGAAGCTCTGGCGTTGATTTTGAAAATAATCGAAATGATAGCGTATCTATCAGCTCCTTGAATCTCGACACCGATTCTCTCGAAAGCCCATAGCTATGTATGCCTTCAAAAATGGATTTCCACAGGTTTTCCTTTATTCCAGACGCTATGAGGGCGCTGTTTACGGCATCTGTACCCGCTACTCTTACTCCGACGAGTTTCAGGATAGGGAGCAGCCCCGTTTCCTCTACCTTTAGGGACAAAACACTCCCTTCGGTGAAAGATATGGAGCTCTGAGCCACTACCTGTCTTCCCTTGATCGCCAAGAGGGCCTTTCCGGAAGAGAGGGACTTCAACACCCTTCCTTCAACGATTTCATTTTTTGATAAGGCGAGAAAAGACTGATTAGAGGTTTCTGGCTGGAGAGATATCCTAGATGCGGAAGAAGATAGTAGATAACTGACCGGATTCAAGAGACACCTTCTGTGCTACCTATCTGGGAGAGCTTTTCCCTTAAATCCAAGATGAGTTTAACCTCTTCTTTCGGAATCGAAAGCCTTTCTGCTATTTCTTCGAGCCCGTACCCGCTATTTGCCAAGCCCATAATCTCCTGGGCTTGAGTATTGAGGGAATGGAGCGTACCATGAGAATCGGCAACGCCCTGAAGGGGTGATGAAAGCATTGTATCCGCGCGTTGCAGCAACATGGTCAAACCGCTTATCCTGCTGTCAAGCTGCTCATTGAGTTTTTTGATCAGACGGTGTTTTTCTTCCAGCTGATCATCAAATTGCTGCGCCAGCTTGTCAGCCTCAGTGAGCAGGGATTCGAGTATCGTTACTGCCTTATCGAATGCTTTTGCTCTGCTGTTATGCCGGAATCTCCGGATCATAAAAAGAAATAGAATAACAATGGCAATATCGATACCAATTTGGGCAAAAATCAGGACCTGCACGTCAATAACCGGCATAACTAGACCTTGATATCTATCAGGCTCCCTTCAGACTGATCCGATTCCTCGCTTGATTGTTTCTCCTTTGAATCCTTTTGATCTTCCCGGAAGCTTTTCTTATTCCTTTTATCCTCTTTTTCCTCTTCTTCAATTCCAGTCCTCTGCGGACTCTCAAACTCCTGAACCGTCACCCTATCCTCCTTTTTCTTCTGCTCCGTCTGCTGTGCAACGAATTGCTGATTCAACTCCAGGTTCTGCTTCCGGACATTGTGCACTTCCTTTACGGCGTTTCCCTGCCCTATGACAATATTCATGTCTGTCGTGCTTGCCATTTTTTCACCTGCAGTTGGCGAAAAATCAAACTGCCAAAAATTTGCTTATGAATACTTCACTAATCTTCCCGCTCGATAATGCACCATTTACGCCCCTGATTATGAACTCCTTGAGGGTCTCCAGAGGGGGAACCTCTTTTGTATCGGCTATCTCTCGTGCCAGGGTATCGTAAATGATGCCTCTCAGGGATCTTTCCTTTTCAGTGACCTCTCTCTTTACTTCTTTATTCGGCAACTTCATGGAAATACTTAAAAAGACATAGGTGAAGTTCTTGTTTCCCTCTGCTGGGATAACAAAAGGTTCGAGCACCAGCACTTCCTCGTGAGAGATTGAGACGCTAGCACTTTGACCTGGTCCTCTTCCTTGATTGGGTGATACAGCAATTTTTTCTTGTTTCAGATAAAGATACCCCGCCGCTATTCCTATAAGGACAATGAGCCCGATTGCAACGCTAGCCACTATCCTTCTTCCGCCCTTTTGTCTCCTTTCTCTGGGCCGAAGGTTTTTCTCTTGCGGAATAGATTCGGTTTCCTCTTCCCCTGCTACGTCCGGTTCCTCTTCAGAAATCTGCTCCTCTACAAGCTCTCCTGGGCTCTCCTGGTCTGAACCTAGCTCTGGCCCTTGTTCCCCCGGTTTCTCTGATTCCTCTGGTTCCTCTGCCTTCTCTTCGAAAATCTGCTCCTCTTCAAAGTCTCCTAGGCTCTCCTGGTCTGAACCTCGTTGTGACTCTTGTTCCTCTTCATTTAAAACCTTGTCGATGTATTGCTCTATGTCCTCTTCCAGATCAGAAGAATCCATGACTAACCTTCATTATAAGATCTCAGCTTTGCCCTCAGCCGTATTATGGACTTTGAATGGATCTGGGATATCCTTGACTCTGTCAAGCTTAATACCGCAGCAATCTCCTTTAAGGTCAATTCTTCATAGTAATAGAGGGTTATGACCAACTGCTCCTTTTCCGACAGATCTGAAAGGATTTTCGAGATGACATTCCTTACCTCTTTCACCTTCAATTCATCAAAGGGGGAAGGCCCACCCGACGCCTGTTTCGTGAACGCCGGGGCAAAGCCATCTTCCATAACCTTATCAAGGCTTAACAGGCCAACACCCTGAGCTCTACTGATCATCTTATAGTACGTATCGATATCAACGCCGATCTCCTGGGCCACTTCCAGATCATCTGGGTCCCTATTAAGCCTGGAATTGAGGGCCGTGATCGCATCTTCAACTCTGTGAATATCTTTCCTGACAGAGCGGGGAATCCAGTCCATCTTCCTCAACTCATCTAGTATAGCCCCCCTAATCCTGTGCTCTGCGTAAGTCTGGAATTTAATCCCCATTCCTGAATCGAATTTATCGAGGGCATCCAGTAAGCCGACTATTCCGGCACTGATGAGCTCTTCCCTGGAAATATTGGGAGGAACCCTGATCGCCATTCTCCCTGCAATATACTTGACCAGGGGAGCATATTTGACGATGAGCTCTTCCCTGAGCTTTGGATCCACCTTTCCCTGCTCTATATCGTAACTCTGCTGATATTTACTGATCCCTGCTTTCATCTTATTGATCCGGAGCTCCGGCCATAAGTCTTTTCAAAAAGAACTTGATATTACCATCTATCGGCCTTTTCGCTGTCTGCTCGACAAGATAATGGGCCAATTGGTGGAAGGCTTTGCTTGAAGCCGACTCGGGGTAGCAACATACCACAGGCTCCCTTCTGGTAACGGCCTCCTGCAGGCAGGTATCCCATGGTATAAACCCGGCATAATCTATGGATACGCCACCCATGAAGCGCGCTGCAACCTTGCTCAAGTTCTTGTAGACCGATTGTGCCTCTTTCTCATTTTTGACCATATTCACCAAAAGCAGAAAGCTCTTGGTCCCATACTGGTTAAACATTATCTTCATAAGGGCGTAAGCATCGGTAATAGAGGTGGGTTCAGGGGTTACCACGACGATTCGCTCTTGAGCCGCCAAATTAAAATAAATCACGTTTGATGAGATCCCTGCGGCGGTGTCGATCAAGAAGATGTCAAAGTTGTTATTCAGGCTGTCGAACTCGTTCAGGAGGTTTATCTTTTGGCCCTCTGTCAAGTGAGCTAGTTCCTGCACCCCCGAACTGGCAGGCATGACTGCTACCCCTTCCGGCCCTTTGACGATGATCTGAGATAGCTCTATTTCGCCCTTTATGACCGCATCAATAGTATGCTTGGGGTTGATGCCGAAGATGATGTCAATATTAGCAAGCCCTAGATCGGCATCGAATATCAAGACCTTCTTGCCCATTCTTTGGCATGCGATAGCTAAGTTGCCGACGGCATTTGTCTTTCCCACACCCCCCTTCCCGCTCGTTATGGCAATAACCTTCGGTTTTGTCAGTGGCGAAGATGATTCGTTTTCATTCTTCCTCCTCAGCCGGTAAATCTTATCTGATTTCCCCTTTACCATTCTTCTCAATCCTGTCGCCTGATCCATCGCCTCGTTCTCCAAGGAATAGTAGATTAGTTTTTGTTGAACAACAGATGCAAAATTTTTCTTTTTTGAGCCTTCTCAATATCCTCAGGCACATTCTGTCCGGTTGTGATATAGGATATGGGTGCCCGCAGTTTCATGATCTGGTTTATTACTGATCCACACCTGTCTGCTTCGTCCATCTTGGTAAATATGTAACTCTGAAATTTCAACGGGCTGAAATTGATGGCTGTCCGGTTCATTTCCGACTCCGTTGTCGCAACACTCAAAAGGAGATGGGTGCTTATCGTTAGGTCATCGGTTATCATCCTCTTTAGTTCCTCAATCCTGGCGAGATCATACTGACTCTGACCTGCGGTATCTATGAGTACAACGTTGGTCTTTTCCATCCTTTGCAGGGCAAAGACCAGGTCTTTTCTGTTGAATGCCGGAAAACAAGGTATGCCCAGGATATTGGCATAGATCCTCAGCTGTTCCATGGCACCTATTCTGTAATTATCTATGGAGATGAGGCCCACCTTCTTCCGTGCCTTGAGCATGAGTTGAGCGGCAAGCTTGGCAATGGTGGTTGTCTTTCCCACACCTGTTGTCCCAACAAAGGCCGCTATTGTTTGCCTTCTGTCTCGTGCCTCAAATGCATCCGTTATCTCAATTACCTGGGTAATCTCTCGTATAGTCCTCTCCCGGATATTGTCCCCATTTCGGGGTGAGGTTTCGCTGAATGCGCCTGCTCTCTCCAAGAAGAGCTTGGCATAGTGATCATGAACGCCGCTCCTGACCAGTTTTGCATACAGATTCAAGAGCCCCGGGTTTAGGATCATTTTTTCTAAAGCGCCGCCGGAATGATTGAGGAAGTAAATCATTTCCTTTATGCTCATCAGTTCTGATTTCACCTCCTTCAGGGCGCTTCCGTTCGTTGCGGCCATGTCGTCTCCTGCAGGCACTGCGGTTACCTCAAAGAGGCCGCTTTCGCCCGTTTTCCTTACCTTTTTAGTGGAGAGTATCATGGCATCGGGCCCCAAAACATTCTTAACCATACCGATAGCCTCTCTAATCGTTCCTGCCTGGTATTTTCTAACCTGCATAGCCTAACCGTACCTCTCCGATAGATTGAAATTTCATGTCACTGAGCAGCTCACTCTGGGACAGCACAATGAGAGAAGGAACGAAATGTTCTACCAACTGCTTTAAATGCCTTCGCAGCGTGGGGGATGTCAGAAGAATCGGTTGGATGTTTTTTGCCATGGCCTTTTCCGCCTCTTCCTTGATGGAGGCAATAATGGGATCTGCTACCTTCGGGTCGATGGAAAAATACGAGCCGTGCTCGGTCTTTTTTATGCCCTTTGCCAGGATATCGTCCACGTCTTGAGCCATGGTTATCAGTTTGAGCACCCCATTTTCGTTTATATAGGGACTGATAATAGATCTGGAAAGCTTATGCCTGACGTATTCGGTCAAGAGCTCAGGATCCTTGGTGAGAGGGGCGTAATCTGCAAGGCTCTCAACAATGGTTAGCATGTCCCTGATAGATATACGTTCCCGTAGCAGATTCTGTAATACCTTTTGCACCCCACCCAGTGAGAGGAGATTCGGCACGAGTTCTTCCACAGCCTTGGGGTATGACCTGCTCAGGTTATCCAGCAGGCTTTGAACCTCCTGGCGGCCCAATAATTCCGCGAGGTGCTTTCGTAGAAGTTCAGTCAGATGGGTGGCCATGACCGTTACATTATCGACAACCGTATAACCGGCAAGCTTTGATTCCTCTTTCTTCGCCTCTGGTATCCAGATGGCAGGCAAGTCGAATGAGGGCTCCCTTGTTTCTATTCCCGTAATCTTACGGGTGACATCCCCCGGGTCCATGGCGAGATAGTGGTTTACCATCAATTCAGCGTTCGCCACCCTTACCCCTTTGAGGAGAATTTGGTACTCAGCCGAATTTAACTGGAGATTATCTCTGATATGTATCGGGGGTATTACCACACCCATATCAACGGCAAACTGTCTTCTGATCGAACGGACCCTATCCAAAAACTCCCCGCCCTGCTCCCTGTCAACCAGGGGAATGAGGCCGTAGCCTACCTCGAACTCTAAGGGATCAACCATCAGCAGGTGTTCCACCGGTTCAGGCCCTACATCCACCTTTTCCTTCTTCCTGGTTTCGATCTCCCTTGTCTTGACTGCCTCCCTTCGTTTGCTCACAACGTAAACGCTGCCGGCGATGAGCAACGAGAGCACAATGAACGGTATATGGGGCAATCCGGGGATGAGGCCGAAGAAGAAGATAGTGAGGGAAGCAAGATAGATTGCCTTCGGATAATCGAAAAACTGCTTACCGAACTCCTTTCCCATAGTGTCTTCCGACGCCGCACGGCTCACAACAATTCCGGCAGCCGTCGAAATAGTGAGCGCGGGTATCTGCGATACCAGGCCGTCGCCTATCGTCAGGAGGGTATAGGCCTGAGCGGCGTCAATGGCAGACATCTTTCTCTGGAGGACCCCGATGATGAATCCGCCGATGATATTGATGAGCGTGATGATAATGCCTGCGATCGCGTCCCCTCGAACGAATTTTGCTGCACCGTCCATGGAACCGTGGAATTCGGCCTCTCTCATGATCATGGCACGACGCCTTTTCGTCTCATCCTCGTCGATGAGCCCGGCGTTGAGGTCTGCATCAATGCTCATCTGCTTGCCGGGCATGGCGTCGAGGGTAAATCGCGCTGCAACCTCTGCAATCCTGGTCGCACCCTTGGTAATCACCACGAAATTGACGATGACCAGGATCACAAAGACAATCATGCCGACAACGTAATCTCCTCCGACCACAAAATTACCAAATGATTTTATTACCTTCCCTGCCGCCAGAGGCCCTTCGTTGCCATGGAGCAGTATCAACCGAGTGGACGCCACATTCAAGGAAAGCCGAAACAGGGTCATAACCAGGAGCAGCGAGGGAAATATGGAGAAGTCCAGGGGTTTGAGTGTGTACATGGCGATGAGGAGAATCGTTATGGAAATGGTGATATTCAGGGCCAGCAGAAAATCCAGGAGCATCGGCGGTAATGGGATAATCATGACTATGAGGACAGTGATCACCCCAACGACCGTCAGCAATTCGCTCACAGCGGCAGGACTTGATTCTGATCTTAAAGCATCTTCCATTGTAAGTGCCTAAAGTGCGCTAAAGCCCGCCCTGGTGCTGTGCTCTGTAATCAGCCTCCTAAGTCTATAAGCCGGGAAGCGCTCTAATGAGCACATTAAGCCTATGGACCAGGCCTGGGCCAGGGTTAAAAGTGCCTAAAGTTACTAATGCCTACTGCTTACTCCCTAGTGCCTATTGGGTACCAAAAGTATAATTCCTCAATTGCCCAATCTCCGCTCATCTGCATATGCATGCTTACCCTTCAATTTATAGATGTATGCCAAAACCTCGGCAACGGCCTGATAGAGGATGGGGGGAATTTCTTCGCCAACTTCAACCAGGGCATGGAGACTCCTGGCAAGTTCCCTGTTCTCTAAAATGGGAATATCATGCTTCATCGCCAACTCTTTGATTTTTGCTGCTATCTTTCCTGAGCCTTTTGCAAGCAATTTTGGTGCCCCCATGGAAGTGCTGTCATATTTGAGGGCGACTGCGAGAGTGGTTGGGTTGGTGATTACCACATCGGCCTGCGGAACCGCCTGCATCATCCTCCTTCTGGCCATCTGCATCTGAATGCTTTTTATCCTCGATTTGATCAGAGGATCACCCTCGGTCCTCTTGAATTCATCCTTTACCTCTTTCTTGCTCATCTTGATCTTCTTCTCAAACTCCCATTTCTGAAAGGAGTAATCGATGACCACCAGAAAGATCATAGCCAGGGTACACCTGATGAATATCTTCAAAACGGTGAGGAGGATATAGGTCAGGATCGCGTGTGTTTCCATCTCCCCCAGAACAGGCACATGCTTCATCTCACCCTTTATGGACCAGTAGGCTATCGCCCCCACTATGGCCAGTTTCAATAAGGACTTGAACAACTCCATGAAGGATTGCTTGGAAAAGAGCCTTCCGAATCCTTTGATCGGGTCCAATTTGGACAATTTAGGTTTTATCAATTCACCGGAAAACATAAAGCCAACCTGCATAATATTTGAAAAAACGGCTCCAATAACGACCGCCGCCAATAACGGGCTCATCGCCAAGATGAATAAGGTGACCATCCTTTCGGCAAATATCATGAAATCCGCCAAACTGGGATCATGCACGGTAATGAGCGAAAATGCCTCCTTCATACTAGTTTGGATCTGCCCGTACATATAAGATCCAAAGAGTGTCAGGGTAATCAGGCCACATAAGAGCACGGCCACCGACGGCAGCTCCCTGCTTTTTGCTACCTCCCCCTTCTTCCGGACGTCTTCCCGCTTCCGTGGGGTTGGTTGTTCGGTCTTTTCTTCAAAACTCTCTTCCGGCATCACTTACACCTTTAGCCAGGACATGGTGTTCGTCAAAACAGGACCGAGACCTCCCAAGTACTTTTCCATAGATCTCAAAAGCACACTCAGGGATACGCCGAAAAACACAAGGCCTACTACTATCTGAACGGGGAACGCCACGATCATAATATTCATCTGCGGGATGAGCTTCGTGATGAGCCCAAAGGCAACCATTGTAAAGAGAAGGGCGGCAATCGCCGGCGCCCCGATCTTAATGGCTATGACGAACATGTCAGCAGAGGTGGCAATGACCCTCTCGAATATCTGCTTATTCAAGTTCAGTGAACCCACTCCTATGATCTCAAAACTTTCCCTCATAGCACCCAGTAGTATGTGGTGACCGTTAAGAAGGAGAAAAAGCACCATGGCCACGAGGTATGCCATATTGGAGAGGATTGAAACCTGCATCCCGCTTTGGGGGTCGAGGATATTGGCTATGGCAAAACCCGTTTGGAAACCGACCGTCTGGCCCATTATCATGACGCCCTCGAAAAACATCTGGACTAAAAGCCCCAAGATCATGCCAACGATAAGTTCCGAAAGAACCATCCGGGTCATTCCCCACAAGGTAGCGGGGAAAGCGCCGAGTGCCGTATCTATAACGGGGTAAAGGATCACCGTTATGATAAGGGCAAGGCCGGCCTTGGTAAGAACCGGGATAACCCGCGAACTAAAGAAAGGAAACAGGAATAGAATAACGCTTACCCTTATGAGGATGAGAAAAAATGTCTTAAACTCATTGTATGATAGGGGGAGAATCTCCACGCATGAACTCCTATCGTATAATAAATGGTATCTGCTCGATGGTTGTCGAGGTAAAACGCATCAGATGTTCGAGCATCCAGCTGGCAAAAAACAGAAGCGCCACCAACACGACCAGTATCTTCGGCACAAAGGTCAGGGTCATCTCGTGGATCTGGGTGACAGCCTGAAAGATGCTCACAATCAATCCTACGGCCAGCCCCAGTCCGAGCATGGGCATAGATACGAGTATGGTCGTCTTAATAGCCTCTTGGGCAAAGGTAATTACAAAATCCGGGGTCATAGTTATCCACCGACAAAACTCTTTACCATGGAGCCGACAATCAGATGCCAGCCATCCACCAAAACAAAGAGCATGAGCTTGAAGGGAAGCGATATGATGATTGGCGGCAGCATCATCATCCCCATGCTCAACAAAACACTCGCCACAACCATATCTATAATCAAGAACGGAACATAGAGGACAAAACCGATCACAAATGCGGTCTTGAGCTCACTGATGACAAAGGCGGGAATAAGAACGGATGTGGGGATATCCTCCTGATTTCTCGGTTTTTTCCTGCCTGCCATATTGACCAAGAGCGCTAAATCCTTTTCTCGCGTCTGCCTGAACATGAACTGCCTGATGGGATCGACAGCCCTCGTTAAGGCAACTTCTTGAGATATCTCCTCATTCAGGTACGGCTGTAACGCGTTACCGTTAATCTTTTGCCAAACAGGCATCATAATAAAGAAGGTTAAGAACAGGGCCAGCCCTGCAATGATCTGATTTGAGGGAGTCTGCTGGGTACCTAGAGCATGTCGCAAAAACGCAAAAACCACGGCCAACCGTGTGAATGATGTCATCAGCATGAGGATGGCCGGCGCCAGTGAAAGAACGGTTAAGAGAAAAACAATCTGAAGCAAAACAGAGATATCGCCCGGGTTCTCTCCCTTCTGAACTCCAAGCTGCACCGACGGAAAAACGAAACCGGCGGCAAGGATCTCCCGGGAAAGAACGAGGAATAGCGCCAAGGAGAGGACCAGGAAAAGAACCACCCTCATAGGCCTGCTATTTCGTGATGTCTTAATCTTCGCTGTTTCCGCCTGCTTCACCCATTTCTCCCGGTAAGTCGTTGAGTTTCGTCAAAAAGGTTATGTTGCCCGGCGTGATGCCCAATACAATCTTCTCACCTGAAATCTCTATGACCTCAATTCGTTCCTTAGGCGACAGGTGCAGAGAAGAGAGGATCTTGATAAGCAGATCTCCCTTTGCCCCTCGGTTTATGAATAAGAACCGTTTCATGAGATACAGAACGAGCACCAGGAGGCCGAGCACAATAGCGAGCATGGCCACCGTTCTAAGACCCGTGCCTATTAGATTCAACTCAGACATGCCATCCGCCATAAGTGCCTAAAGTGCACTGCCTACTGCCTTTTAAACTGCCCACGTTCAATCCCTTAATTCCCAAATCCGGTCCCCTGTCTCCATTGTCGATCCGAAACGAGAAACGAGCAACCACAGACCGGCAACCGGATATCCTGTCACCCCAAAGACTTGACCCTCTCAACTGGACTGACAATATCCGTTACCCTTATGCCGAATTTCTCATCAGCCACCACAACCTCTCCTCGAGCAATTAATTTATCGCTTATATATATCTCCAGCCGTTCGCCAACTGGTTTGTCCAATGCGATGATGGATCCCTGGCCTAACTGAAGCAAATCATTCACCAGCATTTTCACCTTGCCGAGTTCTACAGACACCTCGAGGGGAATGTCGAGAATGAGATTAAGATTATATTTCCCATTCTGTTCAGACCCATGTTTTTCTCGCTTACCTGCCTGTTCAGTCCCCTGTGATGCCTCTACCTGGCCGTTTTCCGGTACCGTATCGCTCTCGCTCATCCCTTACTCCTTGCTTAGTCTCCCACTTATTCTTATTGCCTGTTTATTGTTAAATACTCCTGGAAAACCCTTGAACTTAGGAATATCCTCTACACTAACGGTTATGACATCACCTACTCCTTTATCCAACGGGATCACATCATCGACCTTCAGCCCCAGCAGTTCCCTGCCAGTTATCTTTGCCGTACCCAGGGTGCACCGCAGGCTTATAGTCAGCTCCCGTATCTTCTCTGCAAAGTGTTTTCTCCACGTCTGATCAATCTCTACTTCTTCACTCCGGAGCCCACGCCCGAACTTACTGCTTATGGGTTCGATGGTCCCACAGGGTACGCAGAGCGTCATGCCTCCCGAGGTATTTCCGAGCTCTATGGTAAACCTACTGACCAAAACCAGATCGTTCGGCTTGGCAACCGTTGTAACTTGAGAATCGATTTCCGAGCTTGTCAAACTCATCTTCAGCTTATGAACACCTGCCCATGCCTGCTCAAGGTCGCGGAAAATGATCGTGACTACCTTTTGTATTATTCGGCCCTCAATAGCAGTAAACTCTCTATCTTCAAGTTCAGCGTGGCTCGCGCCCTCTCCACCGAAGAACGTGTCAACAAAGGCAAACACCAAGGGACCTTCAAGCACGAGCAAGGCAGAGCCCTTTAATGGTCCCATCTTAAAGACATTCATACTTGCCGAAGGCTTTATGGAACGGCAGAATTCATCGAATTCGACCGGCTCAACCGAAGAGGTGGTTGCCTCTACAATGGACCCTGTAGCAGCAGTGAGGCTTGCCCTCAAAAAATCAACAAACCTCTCATTGATAACTCCCAAAACAGACATACTATCCTGCGAAGGCCGGGCCTTGGAGGTAAAATCGTATATCTCCAGCCCCTTACCGGTCTTCGGAGTATCCGTCTCGGTCTTGACCTTTCCGTTACTGATTCCACCAAGAAGGGAATCAACTTCATCCTGAGAGAGAACATTTCCCATACTACGACCTATTGCACCACGAACTCGGTAAAATACAGTTTCCGAACGACCACTCCACCGAGGGCCTGATTAATCCTGGACAGGAGTGCCTGCTTCAATTCCAGCTTGCCGTCCATCGTGCTGATCTCTTTGAACGATTGGCTGGAGAGAAGGAGGAGTGCGGTATCCCGCAGTTCTGCCGTATGCTCTTCCACCCTCTTTTTCTTGTTCTCGTCGTTTACCTCCAGGGCGACTGTTACCTTAAGGTATCTCTTTCCGAGCCCGGTGTTGTCGGCTAAATTAACGACGAACGACTCCAGGGGAAACACGATCTTCACTTCATCCTTCTTGCTGGTGGAATTGGACTTAGAAACCTGGGTCTCTTCTTTCTTTACCTTGTCTTTACCTTTCATGAAAAAGGTCCAGCCTACGTACCCTCCGGCACCAAGCACAATCACTACTAGTGCCAGGATCATTAACTTGGAAGCAGATTTCTTGGGCTGCACTTCTTGTTGGGTATCCATCTCTTCTGCCATTTAAACCCCCTGTAGATGCTTAAAGATGATCTCTACTCTCCGGTTTAAGGCCCTATTTCTCTCAGTATCATTTGGGTATAAAGACCTTGAGGGCCCGTACCCACCGACAGAAAAACGCGACGGCGGGAGGTCTTTCTTCTCTACAAAGTACTCAAGAACCGAAAGCCCCCTATAAGATGAAAGCTCCCAGTTTGATTGAAACACATCGGCATGAATCGGGATATTGTCTGTATGTCCCATAATGAGGATGTCATTGGGGCACGTTTCTATGGCTGTTGTAATTAAGTCCAGAACTGCATAACCCTCATCTTTGATAGTTGCCCTACCTGAGTCAAAAAGGATCTTTTCCTGAAAGGAGAACACAATACCCCGCTCATCATCGGTTATGGTTACGAGCTCACTCAGATCCTTTAATGTCTGCTCGGCCTTTTCATCCGGCTTTATGAGCGGTATGAAAAGGTCCCTGAACAGTCTCTCATCTATCTTATATGAGGTTTGGGTCTGATTGAACTCCGTTACAAAACTGGTCAAATCAGTAATGCCCCTCGTTCCGGCGAATTCAAGCACACCGGCAGCCTCTCTGAGGTACATGAATATCTCTTTGAGCTTTTTCTTATCCATGGAGGACATAGTCAGCAGCATCACAAAGAAGGTAAGCATCAGCATCAGCAGGTCTGAAAAGGTCACCATCCACCTGTTGGGGTCGATCTTTGAGTCCTCTGTGATGCTGTTTTCCCTTCTCATGGTTCCTTAAAAGACCTTGAAATCAAAGTTCTTGTATGTGAAGGTGCCTGCCGGTCTCTTCTTGAATATCCTTTTCACGTACAGCGGTGCGTTGAAATCCAGAATAACCTCCACCCTTCTGTTTTGAGCCCTTGACTCCCTGGTATCATTGGAGGCAACCGGGTGAGTGCTTCCCCGGCCATAAGCTGAAAACCTCTCAGCACTGATTCTACCCTTTCCGACGAAATACTTGAGGACCTGAATTGCCATCAGGCTCGAAAGCTCCCAGTTTGACCTAAACCCCTTGTCTTCACCAGGTCTGCTGTCAGTGTGCCCGACTATTTCAACCGGATAGTCGCCTTTCCTCATAATGCCGCAGATCTTGTTCAGCAGGGGGAACGAGGACGGTTTGAGCTGATGTTTATCAGCTCCAAAAAGAACGCTCTCACTGATGGTAATCACCTCTCTGCCCCTGTTTGATTCACGCCTGACCTGGCCAACCATCATCTTATCCATGCGAGAGAGCAGTTCGACAATATCGAGTCTTTCATCGGTCATGGGTGCGAAAGGGCTCATTATGGACTCACCGGTCTTCGAGGGTGATATCCCCCCGGGGAGGGCTCCAAAAGCTCCCAGAAGTGAACCGATGGCAAGGAGTTTCTTCTGCTCATCTATGACCGCTATGGAATTGAGCAAGATGAAAAAGGTCAGCAGGATAAGAAACAGGGAAATGGTCATAACCAAACCGACGTTCGGCTTAGACTCATCATCTCGGTTTCTCTTCTTTATAGCCATACCTATGTTGACCCCCTTTGATTAGGAGGTATGAAGGCCTGGAGTTTCTGTTCGAGTATCCGGGGATTATCGCCGTTTGAAAGTGATACGATCCCCTGAATCGCCATCTCCTTTGTGAGAACCTCTTCCTTGCTCCGCGTTTTTAATTTGCCCGAAATCGGCAAACATATGATGTTGGCCATGATGGAACCGTAAAAGGTTGTCAGCAAGGCCACTGCCATTGCCGGGCCGATCCTGCTGGGGTCATCCATGGTCTGGAGCATCTGAACCAGCCCTATAAGGGTCCCAATCATGCCGAGCGCAGGGGCATAGGCCCCCATCGTGGAAAAGATCTCCGCCCCCAGCTGATGCCTGCTCCTGACAAACTCAACCTCTGTTTCCAGGATGTCGCTGATCTCCTGCGGCTCCAGCCCGTCGATGGCAAGTTGCACGCCCTTTTTCAAAAACTCATCATTTACCTCCTTTATCTCGTTCTCCAGGGCCAGAATGCCTTCCTTCCGAGACTTCTGGGCAAATACCACAAACCTCTTGATGAGTTCGGTAACGAAGATATTTCTGGCGAAAAGCGCCTTTTTGACTACATTGAAAACACCAAAAACATCGCGCAAGGGGTAATTGATCATGGTAGCCCCAAGAGTTCCGCCCACAACAATCATAAGGGCAGGGATATTGACAAAGAGTTCTATCCCGCCACCCATGAAAATGGCAATACAGACAAGGCCAAACGCGGAAATAACGCCTAGGATGGTGGCAATGTCCATAGCACCTCCTTAGCTCCGGCAAAGCTCGTTTCTTTTATTTCTTTTCCCTTTCCCAACCGTTCTTGCCTCTTATCGCGTGCTGCGTTTCGTTAGGGTCATTACCTTCAATGCCCTTCTTTTTCAGCCGATCCCCTCATCCACACGGTGAATCTGAAAACCTATGTAATCCATGCTCAGGGGAACACGGCAAAGGCCATGTACTCCAAATAGAGAGCAACCTTTGTGCCATTCTATTGCGTAAAGGGATATATTTACGGGAGTAAAAAAAGTTAGATATTACAGGCAGATAGGAATGATTAGGTTGTACTTGAAACCTTACACCCGGACGGCTGGGATGGGGGGTGAGGGGGCAGACGTCAAGTTCTTGACATCTGCCCCCTCGGTGCTATCGCTTCAGGTTGATCAACTCCGAAAGCATCTGGTCGGTCACCGTGATGATCTTGGAGTTTGCCTGAAACCCGCGTTGCGTGGTGATCATCTTAACGAACTCCGTGGCGATATCCACGTTGGACTGCTCCAGGGAGTTTGGCGAGATACTGCCGAGGCCATTGGTCCCAGGTCTGGCCGTAATCGGAACGCCGCTCAGTCTCGTTTCTCGATACAGATTTCCGCCTTCTTTATAAAGGCCCTGCACGTTCTGAAACTTTGCAAGGGAAACCCGGTAGAGGGGAATAACCTCGCCATTGGAGTACTGACCGGTAATTACGCCGTCTGTACCGACGCTAACGGACTGGAGATCACCTGCGCCATACCCAGTACCCGACTGGAACACGGTTGTGGAAGCGCTGGCGAATTGGGTCGTGGAAAGCGAATCGTTGAGCCAGGAACCGGCACCGGTGCTGTAAACGGAACCGAAATTCAGCTCAACGGTCAAGGGCGATCCGCCGAGGAAATCCGGTGAGAGCGTGAAATAGCCGTCGGTGAGATCGGCAGGCTCGAGTCTCTGGGTCCAGTTGCCTGCAGTGGCAAGATCATAGTCTACGCCATGGGTAAAATCCCAGAAATTGATATCGGAGATGACACCTGAGGCAGCGTTGAATACGATTTCCCCGCGCCCCAGCATTCCAATTCCATCATCGCCACCGACCAAGGCCGCCGGGGCACCGGTCCGGTTATCCTCGCTGGGATTACAGGTCACAATGAATTCCCATGTGGAACCGGTTCCCGGGTCATAGTACAACGTGAGGTCGTGGGTGGCGCCCAGGGAATCGTAGACCTTAACGGTTGTCTGATACTCGTAGGCTGTGTCCGCAATAGGTATAGCATTCTGTGCATCCCATTCCAGCGACAAATCGGCGGACCTGTTCAGAGCGCCTGAATCGAGGTTCGTCACCACCGTTATCCGGTCAGTCGCCGATGGCGGAGACGTAAATGAAGACAGGGTAATATCGGTAATCGACCCGGTATCCTGGCCGTTCTGATCAAGTGCCCATCCCCTCACAATATAGCCCGCCGGGTTTATGAAATTTCCATCCTTGTCGAACCTGAATTGGCCTGCACGGGTGTAGTATTCGTTGTTCATATTACTTGGGTCCCGCACAACAAAGAACCCGTCACCGCCGATGGCCAGATCGGTTGTCGACTCGGTAGATTCAAAAGAACCCTGCGAAAAACTCATGGTTATATCCGCTAGAGAAGTGCCTCTCCCAACCTGGGATGTGCCTGCTGTGGTTGACACGGTCTGGCTCAAGACATCTTGAAATGTGACGCGGCTGGATTTGAACCCCACCGTGTTTACGTTGGCGATATTGTCGCCAACTACGGTCATCGCGTTCCCAAGGGTATTGAGACCACTGATGCCTGAAAAAAGTGAACTTGATAGAGACATTTTAATTCCCTCCCTTGATTGTTTACAGTCTTCTGTCAGTTGTACAGGGCGCTTTCTTATTCATAACAACTGACGTCTAGCTTTCATTTTTCGTTACTTCTAGTACGTTTTCCGGTGCCAGCAGTTTGTTCCCGATCATCAAAAAGGGATTGCCACCATAATACGTAACACCGGTGACCTCTCCTACCAGATAGGTATCGTAGGGAACGATAAAACCTTCTTCGTCCATAGCTTCCAGCTCAAAGGTGTAGATCCCATCATCGACCATACTGCCATTGTTATCCTTGCCGTCCCAGACAAGTTCATGCTCACCTGCATCTTGCCAGCCTGCATAGATCGTGCGGATCTCTAACCCCTTATCATCACGAATGGAGATGGTTACCTCAGCCCGATCCTGTAAGTCATAGACGTTCGAATCCATGGCCCCGTCCTTTACGAAGATGGAGTTATCGAGTGTCTTGACCGACCTGCCGATGTAGTCGAGGACATTACCGCTCTCTTGGGCAGCCAGGGCCTCCTGAATATCCCTAAGGCTCTCGTTCATCCCGAAAAGCTGCTCGAGGCTGCTGAATTGCGCCAGTTGTGCAGTCATATCCGCGCTTTCCATTGGGTTGAGCGGATCTTGATTTTTGAGCTGTGCTACCAGGAGAGTCAGGAATTGATCCCTGCCCAGCTCCTTTTCGGGACTGGTATACGTTGGTGCGCTTTCAGGATATGTTCCCAGTGCGTCAATATACATGGCTCCGTTCCTTTCGCTTTTATTATATTATTAAATCCAACACGTGGTGGCTTAACGCCAAGGTTCCTGGCCCGGTGAGTGAATCTTCATCACCCTTAGGTGCCGGCACAATAAAACCGTCCGCGTCCCGAATCCATTTCTGCTCCTCGCCGGGGTCCTCTTTTGAATGAGCAAGGGATTGGTTTGAATTATAGTTAATTTGAACATCCAACCGCTCGAGCTTTATGCCCTGCTCAACCAAAGCATCTCTGAGTTCATGGGCGTTGGACAACAGCAGCTCTTTCACCGAGCTATTCTCCGTTATCATCCCAATCTTCAAAACATGCTCTTTTATATCCATTTCCACTTTCACCATTCCCAGTTCGGGGGGTTTCAGTTGTAATCGGACGACCCTCTCACCACCCAAGAGGGACCTGGCGATTTGCCTTCCAACCTGTTCAGCCAGATAGCCCGGCAAAAAACCCCTCGCTGCAGGTCTCTGGTTTTCGCTGACTCCGCTCGCAGTTTCTGAAAAGCTTGCCCCGGAAGCGTTAGAGAACGCCTCCTTGATGCCCGCCTCCAATCTGAGTTGATGCTGCCCGTCCTGTGGCCTGCTTTCGACTACATGACCCGATTCAACATCGCTGGACATTCGGTTTTTTCCGCTGAGGGAAAGAGACTGGGCATTCTGGTTCGTGGCCTTGGTAGCCTCCTTACCCTCCAAAGACGATAGGGTGCTATTGCTATTCTTGCCTTTAGTGTTTCTCTGTCCCGAATGGAGATCAACCACCTTAACCTTGGAAAAAGGCGGTACAAGAGGTATGGGTCCATCCTCTTTTTTGGCCGCTCCTACACTTTCCACTATCTGCTCTATTGTCTTACTGATATCAGCCGGCAACTGATTCCCCTGGCGCGGCTCTCCCGCTGTCCCGGTGTGGCTATCCTTTCCAAGATTGTCGAGTTTGTGACTCATCCGTTCTACAAAATCACGACCCACCGTGATCCGATCACCAAGGGCCTGCCCCTTCCCGAGTGCTATTCGGTTTATCGCATCGTCCAGTTCCCGAACAAATCGATCAAGCCTCAGCTTGTTTACCTGGTTCGTGCCATCGGCGTGTACTTTTGAGCTCAAGTCTTTTAATGCGTTAGCGAGCCTTTGCAGGTTTAAATCCCCGCTTTTTTCCCGTGCAGCGCTCAAGGCAGGGTCGAGTTGCTTTGGCGTTAAACCACAGTCTCTCAATGCCGCCTCGATATAGGGAATGGCACTGGACTCAAGATGTATATCCCGGTCCAGTTCTCTGTTGGGAAGGTTGAGTTCAGCCACCTTATCAAAAAACTCGGTGAGACTGATATGCCTGCTGGGATTGTCTTTGAGCAGTTCCTGTAGAAACCTCTCAATATCCTCGTCCGAAAGACCGCATTGACAGAGAAGCTTCCTTATTGCGGGGAGATCTTTGGTGCTCAGGGAGAGGTTTTGCAACGACCCTCCTTTTGCCAGAAGGGCCTTTCGAAGGGATTCAATATAGAACCGCCCATCCTTGCCTATCGACTCCATCTGAGCATCTAGTTTTGCATGATTAAGCGGCTTTCTCGCATGCGGGCTCATTGATTTTTGGATAATGGGAAGAAATTCCGTCCCTCCTTTTTCCGATTTCACGGCTGTGCCGCCACCATCCTTCATTAACTGGTGAGTCAGGGAAGCTAACTGTAAGATCATTGAATTCATGAGTTTTGGATACCGCCTTTTCTGATTCCGAGGATTCAACCACACTAATAGCAAAGGCTATACCAAAGCCCTGATAAAGATAATTATATAATTAATACAATAAGTTAAACAAATCGAAACGAAAAGGCAGATAGGGACAAGGGCCCAAAATGAAATATTTTGCCTAGGAAACGACGGTGGGAGGAGGAAAATATTTCCCCGATGAGCGAAAACCTTGAATCTCGGTGTGTTTTATGATAAGAAATAAAATAGTATTGCAGAGGAGTGAGAATGGCCCTTGAGATAGGCAACAACTGGCCGGTAACGGCTGTTACCTTTCCGAAAGAAAATACACTCCAGGCGAAATCGGCCGCCAATCTCCCCGCAGAATCAATCGAGCCACGTAACCGAGTTGAAGTTATGGAGCCCGATCCCAACACGCCATGGGAAAAGGGTATGTTTATAGATGTCTATGCCTGATATAGACTCCCTCTTTTTTTATCCTTCAGATCCTTATACCCACATTACCGAGGCCTTTGCATGCGTTTGCCTGCTCTGCAGTGGAGCTGAAAAAAGAGCCCCCACCCACACCCTCTGGGTTCAACCACCGCCTGCCCAAATCCCTCACTGATTTTTTTCAGTGCACTGGTGGCAGCAGTGATGATTTCCGATTTCTGCACCCAGCCTGTAGATGTTACGTACAGTTTGCCACAATCCTCATCCGGCTATCTGACAGCCCTGATATAACTTACAATCGGTACTAATAGATTTTTGAGCCTCAAAGAAGTGCAGATAACAATAATCTTCACCCTGCCATTATCTTCCTTTTCTCACCGTAATCGTCGGTTTTGTCGTATTGGAGAGTTCCCGAAGTATACGGGCAAAAATGGACAGAATCCTGACAGGAAATTCATCTTATCGTGATAGAACTCTTTTCAATAAGAAAGGCCTTCTGTTGTGTGTCGAAGGCCTTGAATGTTTCTAAATTAAGCTCCCCGCAGCCCCGCAGGGCGG
>DATKZQ010000140.1:0-12177 GCA_035527895.1 Desulfatiglandales bacterium | reverse complement strand
GTTCTGGTGCCTGGGGCGGGAATCGAACCCGCACAGCCACGAGGACCGAGGGATTTTAAGTCCCTTGCGTCTACCAATTCCGCCACCCAGGCGTGAAAATCCTTGAAATTCTTGCTACCTATACAAAATCAACAGGCCTTTGACACTAAATGTGTTGTGCAATTCACAGGGAATAATGGAATGGTGGAATATTGGGTAGCAAAAGCAGATGAAATGGAGCTTCATCAATCACTTGCCTTTAGTCCAGTACCCCAACTTTCCGATTCGAGCAAGAACTCTAAGGTATTTATATATTATTCAACCCGACCCCTGTCAAGCACTTAGAGGGATCAAACGGCGAGACTGAAATGGCAAGTTCATTAGGGCACTACGTGCCCATTTCCCATGAGGACAGGTACTTTTCCTGTTCAGGGGTGAGGGTGTCGATTTCCACACCCATTGAGGCGAGCTTTAGCCTGGCGATCTCCTGGTCAATGGGCAAGGGAACCGGGTAGACCTTTTTGTCGAGGCTTTTATGTTCCTTTGAAAGATACTCCGCGGTCAGGGCCTGGTTGGCAAAGCTCATATCCATAACGCTGGACGGGTGTCCCTCTGCTGCGGCAAGGTTTATCAGCCTTCCTTCACCCAGCAGGTATATCTTTTTGCCGTTTGAAAGGGTGAATTCATCGACGAATTCCCTGATCTTCCGCTTCGGGCTAGACGCCTCCTCGAGCCCTGGAAGGTCGAGTTCCACGTTAAAATGCCCGGAGTTGGATATAATGGCGCCGTCCTTCATGGCGAGAAAGTGCTCTTTTCGGATGGCGTTCTTGTTCCCGGTGAGGGTGCAAAAGAAATCGCCGATCTTAGCTGCCTTCCCGATGGGCATAACGTCGAATCCGTCCATGACCGCCTCTAATGCCTTGAGCGGGTCCACCTCGCAGATAATGACCCTGGCTCCGTGCCCCTTGGCCCTGGTGGCCACCCCCCGTCCGCACCATCCGTAACCACACACAACAAAGCAGCTCCCGGCCAGAAGCCTGTTGGTAGCCCTGAGGATTCCGTCTATAGTGCTCTGGCCGGTACCGTAACGGTTGTCGAACAGGTGTTTTGTGTCGGCATCGTTTACGGCAACAACGGGAAATTGAAGTATCCCATCTTTTTCCATGGATCTGAGTCGAATGACCCCTGTGGTTGTCTCCTCCGTGCTGCCCATAACATGAGCAATGAGTGAGTCTCTTTGCTCCTGGGTGAGGGAAAGACCCCACTCCCGTATCACCGGAGAGACCTTATCCCATTTGTTGAGGGCGATAAAATGCAGAGCGCTGACCAGATCGGCGCCGTCATCCATGGTGAGATGGGGCTCGTGTTTGAGGGCTGCGAGGATGTGGCTGTAATAGGTGTCGGTATCCTCCCCCTTTATGGAAAAAACGGGAATCTCGTCGTTTGCCACGAGCGAGGCGGCAGCGTCATTCTGTGTCGATAGGGGGTTCGATGCGCAAAGCACTACAGAGGCCCCGCCCCCCTTAAGGGTTTGCGCAAGAAAAGCGGTTTCCGTCGTTACGTGCAGGCAGGCCGAAACCCGCAATCCGGAGAGCGGTTTCTCCTTGGAAAATCTCTTCTTAACAGAATCTAACACGGGCATGCTTTTGCTTGCCCACTCTATCCTGAGTTTTCCTTTATCAGCAAGTCCTATGTCTTTAATGTCATAATCCATACGATTTCTTCCTTGTTTTCAATTCACTGCCGGATATCGACGGACCGCATTTCCATCCTAAGCTGTTTCGGATTCTCAATGTTTCAATTTCGAAGATGTCTCGAACATACGAACCCCGGTAACATCGGGATGTTATGGTAGCTCAAGATCGTGCAGAGATTCCGGATCTTGGCCCACTGAGACGACTAAATCGCCTTCTTCAGCTTCTCAACCAGGTCGGTCTTCTCCCAGGTAAACTCCTCGAGTTCCCGCCCAAAGTGGCCGTAGCAGGCTGTTTTCTTATATATCGGCCGCAGCAGGTCCAGTTGCTCGATGATGGGCGAGGGCCTTAGATCGAACTCCTTTTTTACCATTTTCGTCAGCTCCCCACTGGGCACAACGCCGGTTCCATAGGTGTCGACCATCAGGCTAACCGGTTCGGCTTTACCGATGGTGTAGGCGATCTGGATCTCGCACCGTTCGGCCAAACCGGCGGCAACGATGTTCTTGGCGATGTAGCGACACATGTATGAGGCGCTTCGATCCACCTTTGACGGATCCTTGCCCGAGAATGCTCCGCCGCCGTGGTGCCCGAACCCGCCGTAGGTGTCCATGATGATCTTTCTGCCGGTCATGCCGCAATCTCCCAGAGGACCACCGGTTACGAACCTGCCCGTGGTATTGACAAAAAACTGGGTTTCCTTATCGATCATTTCCGGGGGGATGACCGTCTTGATTACCTCTTCGACAATCGCCTCCTTCAGGGTATCGTAATCGACATCCGGTGAGTGCTGGGCTGCAATAACAACGGTATGAACGGTGGTGGGTTTTGAGTCTACGTACCTCACGGTGACCTGGGTTTTCCCGTCCGGCCGCAACCAGGTAAGCTTGCCCGATTTGCGGACATAGCCAAGCCTCTCGGCAAGATTGTGGGCCAGGTAAATGGGCATGGGCATCAAAACGGGAGTATCGGTGCACGCGTATCCGAACATGAGCCCCTGATCACCAGCCCCTTGCTCCTTGAAAAGACCGGCACCATTAACCCCCTGTGCTATATCAGGCGACTGTTTATCAATGCTCGTAATAACAGCACACGTTACCCAGTCAAAGCCCATGGATGAATCGTTGTATCCTATTTCCTTTATGGTCTGTCGGACAATCTCAGGCATCTCCACGTAGCAGCTCGTGGTTATCTCTCCAGCAATAATTGCCATGCCGGTTGTGACCATGGTTTCGCAGGCAACCCTCCCTTTCGTGTCAAGGGCCAGAATCGCATCCAGTATGGCATCGGAGATTTGATCAGCTACCTTGTCTGGATGCCCCTCTGCGACGGACTCAGACGTAAATAAATAGTCGGTGTTCATATTGCATTCCTCTCTCGGTTGGAAGTTTCCCTCAGCAAGCCCCACCCCAACCCATTTTGAAGGGGTTTACTGTAATCCCTCTTGGTGTTTCCTCAATATAGCGTTATCGATCAACCGTGCCCTCCCCACGTTAACGGCTAGTGCCAGAAGGGCAGGTTCATCAATTGTTTCAATATCGATCAGATTCTCCCTGTTGCAAATGGTCACATAGTCAATTTCGGTGAACGGATGATTCAGAATCAATTCCCTCACCGTACCTGTGATCTTGGCGGAGTCTTTTTCCCCCTTCGCCACCATAGCACCGGCCAACTCCAGGCCCTTTTTGAGGCTCAAAGCCGACTCCCTTTCCTCGGGAGTCAGGTAGCTGTTCCTGCTGCTCATGGCAAGGCCGTCCTGTTCTCGCACGGTTGGAACACCTATGATGTCAATGCCCATGTTTAAGTCCCTAACCATTTGCCTGATCACAACAAGCTGTTGATAGTCTTTTTCCCCGAAGATGGCCAGGTGAGGTTTTGTTATGTTAAAGAGCTTTGCAACCACGGTAGTGACCCCCGCAAAATGCCCAGGTCTGGATTTTCCGCAGAGATACTGGGTGACCTGTTCCACCGCCACGGTTGTTTGGAAACCGTCGGGATACATCTCCCTCGCACTGGGCATAAACACGGTGTCCACTCCCTTGGAACGCGCCTTTTCCAGATCTCCCTCCGTATCTCGAGGGTACTTCTCGTAATCCTCCTGAGGGCCGAACTGAGTCGGATTAACAAAGAGGCTCATTATCAGTTTATCCCCTTTTTCCCGACCAACCCTCAAGAGTTCAAGATGGCCATCGTGGAGAAACCCCATGGTTGGTACCAGCGCAATGATCCCATCGTCTTTTCTCCACCTCTCAGAGGCCTCTTGCATCATAGCTATAGTCTCGATTATCTCCATGATTCTTTGAATGCCTAGAGTGGTAGGTGCCTAAAGTGCTTAAAATTGAGACAGAAAGAACAAAACAGCGTAACCCCTTGAGTGAGCGACATTTTTTTCTCTATTCTTTTTAACATATGTAAAGACAACGGGAAACTGACCTGGCTTTAGCTCACCCTAAAGCTTTTGTCACTTCCAACGTTACCTCGCTTAGAGCCTCGTTCCGAGGGGAACGTAGTACTTCGTTCCCTTTTCCATCTTTTCTATTTCAAGGATCAAATTATCCAGATCAGATGGTACATTGACAAAGTCTATCTCAGAGGCGTTAATCACCAAAAGAGGGGTTTCGTTGTAATGAAAAAAGAATTCGTTAAAGGCCTGGTTTATCTGATCTAGGTAACTGATAGTTACCGGTTTTTCATAGTCTCGATTTCTTTTTCTGATCCTTTCTTTCAAAACGTCGGTTCTTGCCTGTAAGAAGATTACGAGATCCGGTTTTGCACTTTTCACCTTGAGGAGGTTGAACACCTGTTCATATAAGCTAAATTCTCTGTCATCAAGATTAAGTCTCGCGAAGATCCTATCCTTGTCGAAGAGAAAGTCAGAGACAACAACCCTTTTGAAAAGATCAATTTGATTTATCTCCTCCTGTCTTTGAAAGCGCCTCAGAACAAAGAAGAGCTGGGTCTGAAATGCAAATCTTTTTGGATCCTTATAGAAGCTGGTGAGAAAAGGATTATCTTCAGCATTTTCCAAGATAGTCCTGCCGTGTATCCTTTCGGCCAACAAGAGGGCCAAGCTCGTTTTGCCCACCCCCAGGGGGCCTTCGACAGCTATGTAGTTCTTTCTGACCACAGTTTTTGCTCGAATTGCACAATCAAGAGCTACATAACACCGAGCGCATTAGGTGTCAAGATATTGCCTCCTTGGCTGTTAAAGCAGAGGTCAATCGGATGTAATCGTCAATAGTGAGGGTTTCGGCCCTTCGTTTCGGGTCGATCAAGCATTTCCTGAGTGCCTCATCAAGCGTTTCTCTGGGAAGAGACACCATACCCCTTTCAAGGGAGTTGAGAATGGTCTTCCTCCGATGGCTGAATGCTGCCTTGGCAATCCTTTGAAACAAGAGTTCATCCTCTGCTTGAGACGGATGTGGTTTCTCAAAATCAATTTCCACAACCATGGAATCTACCTTTGGCTTTGGGTAAAACGCATCTCTCTTGACTTTGATAAGGGGAGATAGGCGGGCATGGTATTGCATTATGACACTGAGGGCCCCGTAGTCCTTTGTGCATGGTCCGGCAGTCAAACGCCGCGCGAACTCATATTGAAACATCAAGATCGCGGTCCTGACATACTCCCTGTTGATTACAAGCTTCTCCAGAAACGGAGAAGAGATATTATATGGAAGATTGCCCAAGACCTTGATCTTGCGGTGAAATCTGTTACATACCTCCTCAAACGGCACTTTGAGGATATCCCCTACAACGAACGTTATCTTATGTTCTTCCTCTGCTGGCACTCTCTCTTTTAATATTCCAGCCAGGCCGGGATCCTTCTCCACGGCTATCAGATGAGAAATCAAGGGAAGAGCGGGGATCGTCAAGGCCCCGAGGCCTGACCCTACTTCGAGCACTACATCCTCGTTGTCAAGCCGGGCCTGGGCAATGATCTTGCCGGTGATGCCCCGATCTTGGAGAAAATGCTGCCCCAGGTGCTTACGCGGGCTGATACCCGACTGAGCCAGCAATGCTTTGGAGTTGCTCAGGCCTTGACCAACTTTCTTGAAGAGCGCCATGCAATGAAAGCCCCAAAAAAGTACAAAAAGATAAAATACGATGGGATTGCGAAGGCGAGGCCCAATACCACACCTCCCAGCAGAAAGGTAGCTGCCGCCTTGCCGCCTGCACCCAGAACCGCAGTCATCATGTACAGGAGATCTCCTGCATGATTCATTTCTGCTACCGAGCTCAAGATCCCTTTGTTAGCATCCAATCCCAAGATCGAGGAACCGATATGATAGCAATACTTGTAGATAGGATATATGGTTAAAGGATTACATATCCAGGTGCCGGCAACCGCTGTTATCTTGCTTGCCTTAAACAAGAGTGCGAGCGCCACAGCTACAACCATATGAAAGGGCATAATCGGCGTCATGCCGGCAAATATACCAAAGGCCATGCCCAATGCCAATTCATGGGGATTACCCCTGAGCCTGATAAACCTGAGATAAATATATCGAAACCGTCGATTAAGCGAATTTTTAACCATTCCTTATTTAGTTCACTCCTGTTCGTCCCATTCAAAGAAATCAAAAGGTTGAGCTCATGTGGCTCCAAACGATCACCATTCCCACAAGGGCTAGACTCTAAAGGCTTGGGCACACCAAAAGACGCGGCCTGCGAGGCATAGTGTGCCCTGTGTGGCTTGCTTTCTTGTACTGAAAAGAAAGAAAGAGCGTATGGTATCGCCAAAAAGGCGGGAAAATCAAGGTGATTTTCGGCAATTAACCCAATGGAAATCGTGACCGAGCGTCTAGGGTTAGACTGTCACTCTCTCCTTTACGCCTTTTGTGATAGCCGGCGATTGCTATCATGGCCCCGTTATCCGTGCAGAATTCCGGACTCGGGGCAAAGAGATTCATGTCCTTTTCTGCCATTATGCTCTTCAGTTTGTTTCGCAAATATGAGTTTCTGGCCACTCCTCCCGCAAGTACAACCGACTTTACCCCCATGCGGTCGGCAGCGGCCACCACCTTATCAACAAGCACGTCAACCACAGCGGCCTGAAAGGAGGCAGCGATATCGGCAGCACTGATAGTATCTTCCTTTGCTTCGTGATCGCGCCACTTTCTAAAATACAGGGCGACGGCAGTCTTCAGGCCGCTGAAGCTGAAATCAAGAGAGTCTTTCGACAGATGTGCTCTCGGAAAATCGATGGCATCGGAGCGCCCTGCCTGAGCCAGTTTCTCTATTACCGGTCCGCCTGGATACCCTAAGTCGAGGAGTTTCGCAATCTTATCGAATGCCTCTCCAGCAGCGTCGTCAAGGGTTTGACCCAACACCGTGTAATCCCCGAAATTCCTGACATGGTAAATGTTCGTGTGTCCACCCGAGACAGTGAGCGCTACGAAGGGGAATGAAGGGGGTGTCTTTTCCAGAAAGATGGAGAGGATATGTCCCTCAAGATGGTTGATCCCTAACAAAGGAATACCGTTGGCATAGCTAAACGCCTTTGCGAAATAGATGCCGACGAGCAGCGCACCTACAAGGCCGGGCCCTACCGTGACTGCTATTGCATCTATGTCCTTTGTGGTGAGGCCGGCCTTTCTGAGAGACTCCCTGACAACGGGTACGATATTGCGGATATGTTCTCGTGAGGCAAGCTCGGGAACTACTCCACCGTGCTCATGGTGAATAAGAACCTGAGAGTTAACGATATTTGATAACAAATATTTTCCATCTTTAACGAGTGCAGCACATGTGTCATCGCAAGACGTGTCGATACCGAGTATATTCATAACGCTGTGAAGGTTCTCCTGAAGAGGCGAGGCAGGTCATCATTCTTGTGATTCCTTCTTCTCCCTCAATTGATCTATCCGTTCCACTACCCTTATGAGATGTTCAGCCATATGCCCGGCTTTCCGATAGCGGTCATCCACGTCTTTGGCTAAGGCCTTATCGATTATCTTCTCTACAACCATTGGTATCTTTGGATTAAGCTTCCTTGCTGACGGGTGCCTTGCATGGGAGATTTGGTACAGCAGTGAGGTCACATCCTCAGAAACAAAGGGCTTTTGACCGGTCAACATCTCGAACATGACAATACCCAGTGCAAACACATCCGAGCGTCCATCCACCTTTCTTCCGTTAACCTGCTCAGGAGACATGTATGAGGGTGTGCCCATAACAACACCGGTTTTTGTCTTAGAAGAGGAGGTGATGCGGGCGATGCCGAAATCGGTGACCTTGATGTTGTTGGTTTCTTTCAGCAACATGATGTTGGCCGGTTTTATGTCGCGGTGGACGACATTCTTTTTATGAGCATAATCAAGGGCACTGGCCACCTGTGCTGTGATAGTAAGCACACGCCTTACAGGAAGCAGGTTTCCCTCGTGGGTAAATTGCACTAAGTTCTCGCCATTTAGAAATTCCATGGCTATGTAGGCCAGGTCATGTTCTTCGCCTGCATCGTATATGGCGACGATATTGGGGTGGTTCAAAAGTCCGGCTGACTCTGCCTCCCTGAAGAATCGCTGCTTTATCTCATCGAGATCTTCGTCTTCAAATTCAGACAGCCGCAATGTCTTTATGGCAACGGTTCTGTGGATCGTAGGGTCAACCCCCCTGTACACGATTCCCATGGCACCCCTTCCCAACTCACCGGTGACTTCGTATCGGCCGAGCGTCGGCTTTGTATCCAGTTCTTTGAGCGTTGTCCCAATGTCACCGGGGTGGGCACGGCGGGCGCCAAAGATCATGGTGCTCTCTACCTCTTTGAGTTTTGGTATCCTTTCGCTGAGGTCCCTGAAGTTTGTTCCGTCTTCCACGATCATATTATATGCTGCCAGCGCCTTGTTAAACTGCCGCTTTCTCTCATAGTCGAGTCCGAGATTGTATAAAAGGTCTTTCACTCCCGGCTCATCGAAGGGGCATTTTCGGAATTTCTCGAAGGCCAGATCGAGCAGACCTTGTTGCTGGAAAGAAAGACCAAGGGCCTTGTTGGTTTCGACGGAATCGGCTTCCACCTGCTCTTTGGTTTTTTCGGTAATAAAGAAATTCCTGCTCACGATCAGGATATAGCCCAGAACCAGGAGAATGAGCTGAGGCGTAATCTTAAGCCACAGATTTGACCTAAAAAAGAGGATCGTTCCCACTGCTCCGTAGGAAAGAAAGAGCAGTAAGGTTACGCCTGCTCCGGTGCCGGCTTTCAGCCTGGGAAGGTAGAATGAAATATAGACGCCGAACAGCAGGAGAATGGCAAGCTCGACAAGGAACACCCACTGCGGTCGTATGAAGAAGTTCTCCCTCAGGATGTTTGACACCGAATTGGCGATTATCTCTACTCCCGGCAGATTGCTCGAAATGGGAGTTACGAACCTGTCACCTACTCCGGGGGCCGTGGGGCCGACGATAACAATCTTGTCTCTAAAGACGCTCGTCTGAAAATCCTTTTTGAGGACTTTGCTGAAAGGTGTGGTGTGGAAGGCTATCCCAGGGCCGTCGTTCCATTTAATGAGTGTCGGCATAGAGAGATCTGAGGCCGGTATGGTTATGGTCTTGGATGGGGTGACCTGCAAGTCGATGCCCTTGCCAAGGTTCAGCCTCATCTGACTGTCGTTCAGCCCCGCGAAGATCTTTACGATTGCAAGGGAAAACGAGTACACAAAGGTATTGTCCAGATAGCCAATGGCATGGGTTTGACTCCTGATAGATCCGTCACTATCGGGGAAGAGGTTTATGTGGCCGATGCCAGCGGCAGCATGAGCAAAGGAAGGGAGAAGGGGGATTATTTTGGAATGCCACATAATAGATCTCATGGACCAGTCGTCCCCGAGACCGTGGATAACCTTAAAGGCGTTTTTGGCTATATAGTCGGGAGTGTCCCGGTCTCTTCCTGTGCTCCTCGTGTCGAAATATACGGGAAGAACAACGTTGCCGGCCTTTTCAAAGGCTTCAGCGAGCCTTGCATCATTATCGAGATTGACCTCCGCCGTTTTCAATAATTCGGAAAAAGTTGCGGCAGTCGAGGCTTTGTCGGGTAAGCTGAGTTCGCTCCATATCTTATTCAGCTCTCTGATTGTATTGAGGCCGGCGCTCTGCTCTGGCTCATTGAACATGATATCCAGTGCAATAACCTTGGCGCCTGCCATGGCCAGGTTATTGACCCCTTGAGCAATAATACTTCTGGGCCATGGGAAGCGACCGATCTCGGCCAAGTCCTCATCATTGATGACTACGAGTTCGATATCCGGACATCTTTCCGCGGATGCACTGATCTTTGAGCGAATGTCGAACGTCTTCTTCTCAATGACATCCGTAAAATCGCCAAAACCGGTTACGAACATGACAATGAAGAGAAGAGTGAGGATCAAACCGATTAACCATCCGGGGATACCCTTTCTAGGCAGCATCACTCCCCCTTGCTATTCAATATGGTGACATAAGGTTTTATTTGTACGTATCGGACGTTCCCCACACCGGGTAAAGACTTTATTTGCTCTACAGCGGTAAACGGCCCGTTGCAGGATCTATGGTTAATGATTTCCCGCGCAAGAGAAGGTCCGATGTGAGGTATGGTCTCCAGCTCAGTCTCGCTCGCTGTGTTCAAGGACAGAGGGATTCCCAGGGTCACTTTATAGAAGGCAGGCAGAGAGCCCGGGGAAATCCGTATGTGCCCATTATCCGAACTAATATGGAAGCTTGTCCCTTGCTCAAGTTTTGGAGAGAGCGTGAGTTCTCCGGCAATCAATCCTGATTGGGGGCCGCCCGCTCGATCTACCAGCTCGACCAGAGAAGGCTCCCTGTCGAACCCATAGACGCCGGCATTTCTCACCTCGCCCGTGATGAGGATATAGAGCTGGTTTCCGCTCGTAATCGTACCACGCTCCCTCTGGAATGAGACGAGGGCATGCAGTGCCCATGCCCCAAGCAGGACGGGGAGAAGAACGAGAAGACCCCTCTGGTGACTGCTCATGTGTCTATTTTTTATCTCCGAGTCCGAAAGCCTCATGCAAGGCCCGTACCGCGAGTTCGGTATATTTTGCCTCTACGACGCAGGAAATCTTTATCTCCGAGGTGCTGATCATGCTTATGTTGATATTCTCTTCTGCCAAGGTCTCGAACATCAGAGAGGCAACTCCGGCATGATTTCTCATGCCCAAGCCAACAATAGATACCTTGGCGATGTCCTGATCTCCAAGCACCTCTCCTGCCCCTATTTCTTGAGCAAGCTTTTTCAACAGTTTCAAGGTTTGGTTGAAGTCGGTTTTGGTTACGGTAAAGGTCAGGTCTGTCAGGCCTTCGACACTGGTATTCTGGATAATCATGTCCACCACGATTCCGGCCCTGAAGACAGGGTCGAATATCTTGAATGCAATGCCCGGCCTGTCAGGTACTTGGGCTATCGTAACTCTGGCCTCGTTTTTGTCATATACCACACCGGAGACCAGTACCTTTTCCATCTCTTTGTCTTCTGATACTACCATGGTGCCCTCATTAGTTGTGAAAGACGATCTCACGTGGATCGGCACATTGTATTTTTTCGCAAATTCAACAGATCGTATGTCCAATACCTTTGCCCCTAAGCTTGCCAACTCCAACATCTCTTCATGTGATATTCTATCGAGTTTTCTGGCATGGGTGCAGATATTCGGATCAGCTGAGAATACCCCCTCAACATCGGTATAGATTTCACACATGTCAGCATTGAGGGCTGCGGCGAGGGCTACTGCTGTCGTATCTGATCCCCCTCTTCCTAACGTGGTAATATTTCGGTTTTCATCAATGCCCTGGAATCCGGCTACAGCGACGATTCTGTTTTGGTCCAGCTCTTTAAGTACCCTCTTCGCCTTGATCTTCCGAATCCTCGCCTTGCCATAGATATGATCTGTATGAATGCCTGCCTGGAAGCCGAGGACAGAGCAACACTCATACCCCATAGACTTAACTGCAATGGCAAATAGGGATACGCTTACCTGCTCTCCAGTCGCCATCAAAACATCTAATTCCCTTGGGTCAGGGGCATCCGTTATGTCCTTTGAAAGCCGGATCAAGGCATCGGTCTGGCCGCTCATTGCCGATAGGACGACCACAAGCCTGTTTCCTTGTTTACACAGCTCGATTGCACGCTGAGCGACCACTTTGATCCTCTCGATGGACCCTACTGAGGTCCCGCCGTATTTCTGTACTATTAACGCCATAGCTCGTGAAATTGTGTTCGGGTTTGAATCTTGTTACGTCTCTTTTTTGCCTTGTGTCGCTACCAGTGTCGCTTCATTGCTTCCCCTCCGCCCGATAGCGGCACGTTACAGGGGGCTTCCGCGTTGTTGATTTGCTCTATGCTATCGGCTCATACTGCAGTGGTGAGCCATGCTTTACCCGCCTACGCAGAAAGCCACGGGCTTGCCCGTGGATGAATGCTGGGCAGGGTAATCCGCCGTAGTCCTATTGGGACGAAGGCGGATATGCTTCGGCGGGTTCCGCCGAAGAATGTGGAGGTGCCACGCGCTTGCGC
>DATKZQ010000139.1:0-7645 GCA_035527895.1 Desulfatiglandales bacterium | reverse complement strand
AGCTGCCAGAGAAAACGGGCTCTCCTACAGCACTCTTATGGGAGGATTACACAAGGCAGGCATTGAAATCGACCGGAAGATCCTTGCCGAGATGGCTGTCAGCGACCCTGCGGGGTTTGCACAGGTGGCCAAGATGGCGGGGTAAGCCCGTATCGGTTAACGGTTTATGGTTTATCCTGGGTCCGCCATCGGCGGGCTCGTTTTTTCCCGCCGGTAGGGAGACTATGCAGGCTTCTGAAGGCAGCTACCTGCTTTGGGAGATATCAAACACGCGAGAGGCACCTTGAAAGACGAACTCCTGAAACTGCGAGATCAGGCCCTCAACGAGCTCAAGGGTATTACCGACAGCTCCGGCATAGAGAACTTGCAGCGCCGCTACCTCGGCAGGAAGGGCAGCGTCACCCTCCTGCTCAAGAGATTGCCCGAGTTACCCAAGGAAGAGCGGCCCGCCATTGGCAAGCTGGTAAACCAGGTGAAAGAGGAACTCCAGAAGGGGTTAAATGCGGCGACGAATGCCCTCGCCACCAGGGCAGAGACCGAGGTGTCGGCCTTTGATGTTACCCTTCCGGGCAGAAGAATCCCCCGTGGCCACCTCCATCCCATCACCCAGACCACGGAAGAGATATGCCGCATCTTTGTGAGGCTGGGTTTTCGGGTTGTCGAAGGGCCTGAAGTTGAACTGGACTATTATAACTTCGAGGCCTTGAACATGCCAAAGGATCATCCAAGCAGAGATATGCAGGATACCTTTTACATCTCGAATAACGTAGTATTGAGGACCCATACTTCGCCTATGGAAATCCGGGTCATGGAAGCACAGAGCCCCCCTGTCAACATTATCAGTCCCGGAAAGGTCTACCGGCCGGATTCTGATATAAGTCATACACCCATGTTTCATCAGGTTGAAGGGCTGCTCGTAGACAAGGGGGTCACCTTCGGCGATCTGAAGGGCACCCTTACCGCCTTCGTCCACCAGATGTTCGGTCGTGATACAAGGCTTCGATTTAGGCCTAGCTTCTTTCCTTTCACCGAACCTAGCGCAGAGGTAGATATCCAATGCGTGGTATGTAGAGGAAAGGGTTGTCGCACATGCTCTCACACCGGCTGGTTAGAGATCCTTGGCTCCGGCATGAATGATCCTGAGCTTTACCGTTTTGTCGGTTACGATCCTGAGGTTTACTCCGGTTTCGCATTCGGCCTGGGAGTCGAGCGCATAGCCATGCTGAAATCTGGCCTCGATGACATTCGGCTGTTTTTTGAAAACGACATCAGGTTTCTCCAGCAGTTCTGAGGGGCATGAAGGAAAACCCAAGAAAAGCTATCTCTTTTCCCACCAACAACGGACAACGGACTGCTAACATTTCCTAAGCAGGGAATATTCATCCATGAAAGTGAGTCTTAACTGGCTGAAGGATTTTGTTGAGATCGAGCACACACCTGCCGAGGTTGCGGACATGCTCACCATGGCAGGCCTGGAGGTAGAAGGCCTCGAGCACCGGGGTTACGGCCTCGGCACAATTACCGTATCCAGAATTCTGGATATCCTGCCCCACCCCAATGCCGACCGGCTTGCCGTGTGTAAGCTCGATGTCGGAAACAAAGAGGTATCGGTTGTGTGCGGGGCCCCCAACATCGAAAAGGGGATGACCGTTCCCCTGGCGCTGCCCGGTACCGCGCTCCCTAACGGCACCAAGATCAAGGAAAGCACCATACGTGGGGAAGTGTCCTACGGCATGCTCCTGGCGGAAGACGAGATGAGCCTCACCGATGATCACACCGGCATCATGGTTCTTCCTGAGAACCTCACACCCGGCGAGCCTATCTCCGCTTCCATGGATCTGGAAGACTGGATCTTCGAGATCGGCATTACTCCCAACCGCATCGACTGTGCCTCGGTAATCGGCGTCGCCAGGGAGATCGGCGCCCGTACAAAAAAACCGGTCATCATGCCCGATATTCGCTTTGAGGTGAGCGACAAGCGGATCGATGACCTGGCCGAGGTGAGTATTATCGACCCCGACGGCTGCCCCCGGTATTCAGCGGGCCTGGCGGAAGAAGTGACCATCGGCCCCTCGCCCTTCTGGATGCGCTACCGGCTCCATACTTCAGGCATCAGAGTCATTAACAACGTGGTCGACATCACCAACTACGTGTTGCTCGAACTGGGCCAACCCCTCCATGCCTTCGATTACTACGAGCTGGCCGACAGGAAAATTGTTGTCAAGCTGGCAACGATCGGTGACGTGTTCACAACCCTCGACGGCCAGGATCGGGACCTCAATAATCAAACGCTCATGATCTGTGACGGGCAGCGGCAGGTTGCCATCGCCGGAATAATGGGCGGCCTCAACTCAGAGATAACGGAGAGCACCAAAACGGTCCTCATCGAAAGCGCCTACTTCAGTCCCACCTCGATCCGCCGTTCCTCCAAGTGGCTCTCCCTGGCAACCGAGGCCTCATACCGTTTTGAACGGGGTATCGATTTAGAAGGAACCGTCTTTGCCCTTAAGAGATCGCTCGTGCTCATCGCCCGGCTTGCCGGAGGAAAGATCGCGAAAGGCATCATCGACTGCTACCCCAACCCGTGGTCTGCCCCGGAGATTACCCTGCGGGTTGACAAGGCCAACGCGTTTTTGGGAACCAAGATCGAAAAGCAGGAAATCGCCGATTACCTTGCCTCGCTCAACATGCAGGTGGCGGACATGGGCGAGAATCTGCTCGCGGTGAAGCCGCCCGCCTTCAGGGGAGATATCACCAGGGAGGTGGATCTCTTCGAGGAAATCGCACGCCTCGTCGGCTACGATGCCATCCCCGTCACCCTCCCTCAGATCAAGCCGACGGAAGAGGAGCAGCCCGAGCTCGCCCTCAGAGACCGGTGCAAGACACTTTTGACAGGTCTCGGCTTCACCGAGGTCATTACCTACAGTTTCATCTCGCCGGAGTCGGCCGATTTCCTGGGCGCCCAAGAAAAAAGCGATCTCAGAGCCTTTGTAAGGCTCCGCAACCCTCTCTCTCAGGAACAATCGGTGATGAGGACCTCCCTCTTCCCCGGGCTTCTCTCAACGGTCAGACTGAACACCGGGCAAGGCCAGAGTGATCTGCGGATCTTCGAATGGGGAAAGGCCTACATTCAGCGGACCGAAGAGCTCCCTCATGAAAGGAATATCCTCGCCGCTCTGGTGACTGGATTGAGCGCCCGGAAAACATGGCACGGAGATCCCCGGGAGTTCGACTTCTACGATATCAAGGGCGTTACCGAGAATATCCTCGAGGATCTCTGCATACCTGAGCCCGAGTACGCGCGAACAAGCCCAAAGGAGGGGTTTGATCCTTTCGAGTTTGCCCGGATTACCTCCTCGGGTATAGAGATCGGCGCCCTCGGCAAGGTTGCAAAGGAAACCCTGGCAGGATATGAGCTCGAAAGAAGCGTATACATTTTAGAGCTCGGCATCGACGCCCTCTTGACCCTAGTTACCTGGGTCAAGCAGTTCACCCCACTTGCCAAGTACCCGGCGGTGAGGAGGGATATCTCCGTCACCGTGGACCGCACCTTCGAGAGCGCCGCGCTCATGAAGATCATCAAGGGCATGGGAAAGGGACTCATCGAGTCGGTGGATATCTTTGACGTGTATCAGGGAAAGCAGATCGACCCGTCTGAGAAGGCCCTGGCAGTAAGAATTAGCTACCGGTCGAGCAAAAGAACGTTGACAGACGACGAGGTAAATATTATTCAGGAGGAAGTGATCGGGGAGATCCGCCTCCAGACCGGCGGGAGACTCAGGGACGGTTCGCCACAGAGGTGATGGGTTCATTGAGTTTCTCGAGCTTGTTGTGTGCTTTTTCTCGTCCGGAGCCCGCAGAGATACGGAGTTTCTTGAATGCACGGGTTCCTATTCGGACGCCTGATCAGAGGAGTTGCTGAAGCAACAACCTCCGTCGGAGACGGGTTGGTCGCTTTATTTTAACCCTTTAGCTTACTTATCATAATGTACATCCCCGATGATAAGCACTATTTCAGGATCGGCGAAGTGAGCCGCATCGTCGGCGTGAAACCCTACGTGCTCCGTTACTGGGAATCGGAGTTCACCAGCCTCAGGCCAAAGCGGGCAGACTCGCGGCAGCGGGTGTACAAGCGAGAAGATATCGAAACCCTCGGGGCGATCAAGAAGCTCCTCTACGAAGAAAGGCTTACCATAGAAGGCGCCAAAACACGGCTTAAGGCCATCAAAAGGGGCGACGAAACCGCCGCCCCCAAAGGCAACCTCCTGAACGAAATCAAGGAGGAACTCCAGGAAATCCTGAAAATCCTCGAGTAACAAAAAGGGGGCATCCTATGTTCCCCTTTTGTTGATTGCCGTTTACCTTCCAGCTTGAGTCAAATCATACCGGATACCAAACCTCCCATGAGCCAAACAGGGTTTACTTTTCCTTGCGCCTCCATTATAAGGAACCAGAACACAAGAGAGTTGTCCCGTGAAACAATTAGCGAGAAAATGCGTTGAAAATCTGCCCTCCTACCCTCCCGGAAAACCCATTGAGGAACTCGAGAGGGAACTAGGGATCTTCGGCTCCATAAAGCTGGCCTCCAATGAAAATCCTATGGGCCCCTCACCCAAAGCCATGCAGGCCATAACAGAAAACCTGCAGAAGATACACCGGTACCCCGACGCCAATGCTTACTACTTGAGGGAAAAGCTGGCTGGCAGATTCGGCCTGCCCATGGACAGGATCACGGTCGGCAACGGCTCCGATGAGTTGATCGAGTTGGTTCTGCACGCCTTTCTCTTTCGCGGTCAGGAGGTAATCATTCCGCTGCCGGCATTTCTTCTGTACAAAACGTTTGCACAAAGCTTTGATGGCAAAGCGATCACCGTGCCCCTCTCGGGCCTTACCGTCGACCTGCCAGGTATGCTCAAGGCAGTTTCTCCTAAGACAAAGGTCGTCATCATCAACAACCCCCACAATCCTACCGGGTCAGCCATTACAGGTGAACAGCTCTCCGACTTCCTGAACGCCCTCCCCCCGGATGTGGTCGTTGTGCTGGATGAGGCGTATATCGAATTTACCACCGATCCAAAGGTTTTGAGCGGCTTGGAATTCCTGGACTCACATCCGCGCCTGGTGGTTCTCCGCACCTTTTCAAAGCTATACGGATTGGCCGGGCTCAGGATTGGGTATGGATTTGCCTCCGAAATGGTAACCCAGAATATTAACCGGGTTAGGCCGCCCTTCAATGTAAATTCCCTTGCCCAGATCGGGGCTCTGGGCGCCCTTGATGACGATGAGTTTGTGGAAAGAACCCTGGCCGTTATCAGGGAAGGTCTGCTATTCCTCTACGAGCAGGTGAACCGCCTCCGCCTTGAATATGTGCCGACCCAAGCAAACTTCTTTCTCATCAAGACTCCGCTCGGTGCACGCGAAACCTACAAGCGCATGCTCAAGGAAGGGGTCATCATCCGGTCCATGGAAAGCTACGGGTTACCGGACTACATAAGGATAAACGTGGGCCTTCCCGAGGAGAACGTACGGTTCATCAACACGCTGGAGAAGGTTCTCTCGTAACATGAAGTACGTGATAACCATAGACGGGCCTACCGGTTCGGGAAAGAGTACCGTAAGCCGGCTTCTGGCCAAGCGGCTCAACTGCCCTTACCTCGATACAGGGGCCATGTACCGGGTGGTTGCCCTGGCTCTCAAGCGGGTCGGCCTACCGCTGAGCGATGAAGCTGCCGTTACCAAAATATGCGACAACCTTGACATACGCTTTGTCCCTGAGGGCGACACCAACAGGGTATACATGGGTGACGAGGACGCATCAGAAGCCATCAGGGAACCCGACATGGATCTGTTTGCGTCCGACGTCTCGAAACTTGATGTGGTCAGAAAGGCTATGACCACCTTCCAGAGAAAAATCGCCTCCCAGGGTCCCCTCGTGGCGGAAGGCCGCGATATGGGAACCGTTGTGTTCCCAAAGGCCAAGCACAAGTTCTATGTCGACGCCACCATGGAAGTACGGGTTGAACGGAGATTTCAGGAGCGCAAAAACAGGGGAGAGCCCATCTCCCGGGAAGAGGTCAGAGAAGACCTCATTAAGCGGGACCGGCAGGACATGAATCGCTCCCTCGCCCCCCTCAAACCAGCGGTGGACGCTGTCATCATCGACTCCTCCGGCCTATCCCTCGATCAGGTTGTGGAACAAATCGTAATGGAGATAATGCGGAAACGTGATTGAAGACTTCTAAGATACCCTCCAATGAAACAAGAAACACCCTCAAGACAGCAATTCCTATACGTTGCTCTCCCTGAAGAAATCAACTCTTGACAATTCGTTGGCCTTACTATTAAGCTGTCATATAGGCTACAGCGAGCCTTCATCAAGAGAACGGGATATTCCTGATGAGGGGTTTTGGTTTGTACGGTTACAGGGGGATATTTTGAATAGCAGAAGATCTACGCACGAAGAACTCGAACAAAGGGTAAGGGAATTAGAGAAAGAGGTAACAAAGCGCAAGCAGGGCGAGAAGGCCCTGAGAGAAAGTCAGAGGGATTTGAAGATCCGAATCAGTAGCCTCAAGGATTTGAATGCCTCCTTGAAGTTCTTGGTTAGGAGAAGGGAAGAAGATGCAAAAGGGGTTGAGCAAAAGGTAATGTCCAATGTCAAAGAGTTGGTCGTACCTTTTCTGGAAAGACTAAAGAAAACCGATTTAGATTCCAAGCAGATGGCTTACCTCGACGTCCTCGAAGCAACGCTCAATGCGATTATTTCTCCCTTTTCTCGAACCTTATCTACCACATATGAAACCCTCACGCCTACAGAGATCCAGGTGGCAAATCTGATAAAGGATGGCAAAATCACACGACAAATCGCACAAGTGATGCATCTGTCCCCTCGGACGATCGATGCCCATCGGCACAAAATCAGGCAGAAGCTTGGCTTGAAGACGAAACGATCAAACCTGAGGTCCCGCCTGTTATCGCTTCAATAATAGGCTGCCCTGTTTCCCCTTTTCCATGAATGAACTGGAGCCTTGCCGTTCATGTCAATTCCTGCGGGAAGAGGGGTATCTCCGGAATTATTGATTGCATTGCCTTGAGCTACTCGATACAGGGCTCGCTAAGTGCTTCGATTCGCAAATACCATAACGTATTTTCATGACTATAATCTCTGCAATTGTCTTCGACCCTGAGCCTCTCGGCCATGAGCTCGAGGCCGAATGGCTCAGACCGAAGGGCTCACTCTGCACTTAGTCCCGAGTAAATAAATACGTGATCGAATTTATGAATCGAGGGACTAAGCTCCCGCGGATATACCGGGAGCAATGTATCATACTGTTCCAGAGAATACAGAGCGAAGGAAGGCTTTTTGAGACTTGTTCGAAAGAAGCACCGGAATGTGGTCTGATACCAAGTTGCAATCATGTCATTGCGAGGAGCCCTTCGACTTTGCTCAGGATTAACCCGCCTAGGCGGATAAACTCCGCGACGTGGCAATCTATCCTATTGAGCCCGCCCTGATATCGCCAAATGGCATGTCAAGGTAAAAATGTTATTCATAATCGATCAGCTCCAGGTACTGTTTGACGACATGTTTAGCTATACCTGTTACAATATGAATATAGTCAATATCGTTATTGTGTTGATACAC
>DATKZQ010000138.1:0-21906 GCA_035527895.1 Desulfatiglandales bacterium | reverse complement strand
AAATATTGAACGTAATTCATTTTGTCACGCTTCAGCACAAAATAAGGGACATGTTCCGGTAACCAACGGAATATGAACACTATCGGATAAAACAGAGCTATAAAATAAACAAAAAAAAGCTTGACATCTTTCGCACAACTTATAATACTGAATCAAGTTCAAGTTGATAATTCCCTGCAGCTTGCTGCAGGGTTACGACATAGTGCCTCCCCCTTGATGGGGGAGGTTAGGTGGGGGTGATAAAATGTGTTTGGTCACCCTCCCCTTTATCCCCTCCCATTAAGGGAGGGGACTTTGACATTGGATACCCTGCAGCTTGCTGCAGGGTGGTTCATTATCGAAATTAATATGGTTGCCATAGCAGGGGGAGAGGTAGGGTGGAGGGGAGATGATTGAATCATGTGCAACAATCAACAAGGTAAAAAAGTGAAAAGCGATGCCAATCAGATGAAACAGGCCATGTCCCGCCCCCAGGCGCCGGGTTACCGGATAGGAGGCTGAAATGTCATATACCTTAACAACTTGGAACGACTTCAAGAATTACCAGAGCACCTGCTATAGGAACTACCTATATGCTTCTGAAGGCCTTCGCTGCATGGGCTCTACTTGGAGTGTGCTGGCCCCCCTTAAAGGGTTAGGTGAGGATGTATACATACTAGGTGGCGAGCCACACGCCGCGTCAACGGCGGGGACATTCCCTGAAGAAGCCCGTGAGGATATTTCAGCTGCTGAAATCGCAGGTTTAGGCTTTCACTCGTGCAGTTACCTGAAACTGTTCGTAGGGGAAGTGGTCCGCGATAAAATAGCTATTACAGATGGAACAATCAAGGAGGGATATCCCAAACCGGATTTGATCTGGACTACACATTTGTGCAATCTGCATTCAAAATGGTACCAGGAAGTTTCAAGGCGTCTAGGTGGCATACCTATGTACCCAATAGATATGATCGGCGGGGGGGATGCGGAGAAAGATCCTAAAATTGTAAAATATGTGTGCGACCAGATGGAGGAGGGAATACGTTGGCTCGAGAGAGTAACTGGTAGGGAGTTTTCGGATGAATCGTTCATCAAGGCAGCTAGAAACGAGATCAAGGTGCTGGTTCTATGGGGCAATATATGTGCACTAAACATGCATGCTCCCGCGCCGTTGGATGAGCGTCGACTTATAGCTCTATTCCCACCAGCCATGGTGGACAGGACAACTGATGAAGCGGTGCAATTATATGAGGCATTACTTAAAGAAGTGCAACACATGGTTGAGACCGGACAGAGTGTAGTTCCGGATCAACGCTTCAGAATAGTCTATTTTGGACTAGCACATACTTACGGCCATCCAGAAATTGCGAGAATCCTTAGAGACGCCGGAGCTGAGATTGTAGCTTCAGTCTATACTTTTGGCACGGCTGGCAATTTCAGGGGATTTGTAAATGGAAACTGGTCATGGGAACCCATCGACCCTGCATGGGTAGACGAACTGGATTTGTCCAGCAGAAGAGATGCCTTATCTGCGCTCGCTAAAATAGTCCTGGGTTGGCCTACTTGGCAAGGGGTAAGATCCTACTGGGCACTAGAACAAATGGCTAGGGCAATGGTAACAGAATTCAACGCAGACGGGCTTTTGTTAGCGCCTACCCGTACTTGTGAAACTGACTTTAGGAACGGTTACATAGCGATGCAGCGCATTTTTAGAAACGAAATTCCGACCGTAGAATACGATACCGAAACGGTAGATGTCCGGAAAATGGATATACCTGGTTCCAAACGGAAAACAGAGTTGTTCGTACATCTTATGGAAGCGCACAAGAAAGGGGGTGCATGAGAAACGATGAACAAGGGCTCTGACGCAATAATCGAACATTTTCGCCACATAACTGAGAACACACATGAATACGCCAAATCCCTTCAAGGGAAAGGGCAGCTGTTTGCTGGATATATGTGCACTCATGTTCCCGAGGAAATTCTATATGCAGCCGGGATTTTACCAGTGAGAATTCTTAGCGCCCATGTTTCACAAGCAATGACAAGGAGCTATATTCATGAAACATACTGCTCTTTTTCACATGATTGTGCATACCAAGGACTGCAACACAATTATGATTACCTAGACTTGATCGTGCATAGTAGCAGTTGCATACATATGGCTGAAGCGTTTAATGTTTGGGTTAGGTTTGCAGGATTCCAGAAAAAAAGCTTTCTCATACCGTTCCCTCATATCATACATACTAAATATGCCGGCGGGCTTATGAAGGAGTCTTATGGAGAGTTTAAACAATTCATTGAGAAGTTTGCGAAAAAACCCATAACAGGTGATGACCTCGAGAGGGCGATTAAAGTTTATAATCACACCAGAAGACTCCTTAAACGACTTTGGGAGTTCCTAAGGCGTGATAACCCACCTATAACGGGACCGGAAGTCGCGACGGTGACTTTGGCTTCCCAAGTTATGGACAAGCAAGAATGCAATCAAATGCTGGAGCAACTTATTCAGCGATTGGAAGCCGAGCCTGGCAAAGAGCCGTCAGGGGTAAGGCTGATGGTAACGGGAGGTGCTTGTGACGACCTGCGAATTTTCGATTTAATCGAAAATCTGAACTACAGCACAAACCTGATTTTCATGGATTCGTGTACAGCAGCCAGGTACTTCTGGTTTGAGGTGCCTGAGGATAGACCTGATAAGCTTGAAGCGATCGCTGAGGGATACATCGGTAGAATTCCGTGTCCTGCAAAAGACACTGTTCCTGGTACCGGGGAGAAAAAAAGGTTTAGGTTCATTCAACAGTTCATCGAGGACTTCAGGCCAGATGGAATAGTATTTCTCTATCAGAGATTTTGCAGCCCTCAATCGATGGACATTGTGGCACTGAAGCCTATCGTCGATATGCTGGGAATTCCGTGGACTGAGCTTGAACTTGATACAACCGTACCAATAACTCAATTTGGGACACAGTTGGAAGCCCTTGTAGAAATAATAAAGCGGGTGGCGCCATGAATAAGGAAAAAATTCTGGCTGGACTAGATGCAGGCCATGTTAATACGAAGGCCATAATAATGAGGGGACAGGAAATCCTTGGGTATTGCACGGTACCCACAGGATTTGATGTAGTCGCTGCGGCTCAAACAGCACTAAATGATGCTTCGGACAATGCCGGGATCTCACGCGGTGAACTGGGCGGAATCGTCGCTACTGGAATCTTTAAAGATATGACTAAGGTACCGCCACTGAACGTAACTCAAACTGTACCCGAATATGCGGCGGATGCTAAAGGGGCTTTATTCCTTAATAAGAATTCCAGAACAGTTATCGACGTCGGTGGCAACATACAGAAAGCTATCCGTTATGACCAAAACGGGAATCTCCTGGACGTTAATCAAAATGATAAATGTGCTGATGGCCTGGGCATTTTTTACACTACCATGGCCAAAGCTATGGGATTAAGTGAGCAGGAACTGTCCGAATTAGCACTTAAATCCACCACGAATCTATCTATTGCTATTCAATGCGCCCTATCCGCTGAATCAGACGCTATTGATTTGATGTGTCAAGGCAGGGACATCGCAGATGTGGCAGATGCTATCTCGAGATTCATCGTTGAACGAGTTGCGGATATGTGCACCCCTATGTCCCTCACAAAGGAGATCGTGGTAGCTGGGGGATTAGCCAAATCTCAAGCGCTTATTAAGCACCTTCCGAGTTTAATAAAACAGGACGTAAGCGTATTGAACCTTCCGGAATATGTAGGTGCAATAGGTGCGGTGATCAGTTATGAGGGAGGAAAATGAGCGAGTACGCCTCAATCAACGAACAGCTGGATTGGACAAGGGCTAAGGTGATAGCAGCCGGAGTAGATAGTGGAGCCGTGAGCTCCAAAGCCGTGATACTGCTGGATGGACAACCATATGCATTTTCTCAAGTTAGAACCCGAACGCCCAAAGAATCTGCTTTTAGCGCTATAAACGCGGCTTTAGCTAAGACCCATTTAAAGTTAGAAAATATCCATTACCTCGTGGCGACCGGTCGTGGGAGGACGCAAGTCCCGTTTGCACGTAAAACTATATCTGAAATTGCGTGCGGCGCCGCAGGGGCGGTACACATTTGGGGCCCATCTGTGCGCACGGTGCTAGATGCTGGAGGTGAAAGTTGCAAGGTAATTCACTGCACCGAAAAAGGCAGAGCAACGGCTTTCCTTTGGAACGACAAATGTGCTGCGGGTATTGGACGCTATATGGAAACATTTGCTGATCTGGTTAAGAAAGAAGTAACTGAGATTGGAAACATCGCCCTTCAATCTGATCAGTTCCCAAAGTTAAGTGACTTTTGCGCGGTGTACGCTCAATCCGAAGCGCTAGATTTAATTCGAAGCAAAGTACCGCTGGAACAAGTAATAGTAGCTTACCACTATGCTATGGCTAAGAGAATCAGCACGTTAGTAGCCAGATCAGGTGTGAAAAAGGATTTCGTAATCATTGGAGGACTGGCCAAGAATCCAGGAATAACAGATTGGTTGGAAAGTATCCTGAAGGTAAGCAGGTTGGCTCCTAAACCTGAATGGGATCCTACATTGACAGCAGCTCTAGGTGCAGCTCTATTTGCGGATGCTTCCTATAGGAGGCAATAATCTGACACATAAACCACAGACTAAGAAGACTCTACTCGTATCATGTCCAAGAAGATCATCAGAAGAGAATCCATCATCCAGGCAGCTATTGAAGTCTTCAGCAAGAAAGACTTCAAGACTGCAAGTATTTCCGAAATAGCTCAAAAGGCGGGTATCGCCGATGGCACGATCTATCAGTATTTCAAGAGTAAGGAAGACCTGTTTTTCTCCATCCCCATAGAAAAAACGAACGAATTTCGGAGTCAGCTCGAATTACATCTCGAGGGGATTTCGGGCGCTTTCAACAAAATCCGGAAATTCGTATGGTACTTTCTCTATTTTTTCAAGACGAACCCCGAGTATGGACGAATACTGATGCTCGAGATGCGGGTGAGCAAGGGTTTTGTTAAGACGGAAACGTACGGTTTTCTCAAGCAATCGGTCAGCCAGGTAATGAATATCTTAATAGAAGGACAGAATGAAGGCGTCATCCGGCAGGATACAGACATCTACATCCTGCGCCATTTAATTCTGGGCACCCTCGAGCACATGGTGTCCCGCTGGCTGCTTAAGGAAGAGAAGTACGATCTCCTCGAACATCATCAAGAGGTGAGCCGTATACTGATCGACGGGCTGAGGGCAATACCTCCAATCCCTTGACGTAGAGCGACACTAACCGCTTGTTCTTGATGTCCGCCAGACCCTTGTCAGTAATCCGCAAGAATGGAAGGCCCGTGAAAGGTATGGTCTGAAGGGCGAGGAATGGTCTTGTCAGGAGAAGGCTGCTAAATCATCCTAAATTTTCTCCTTTTCATACCCACAGGCTATTCATGGTGGATTCCTGTATCCTGTGGTATCTGGCAGCATCTTCACTTTTGAGGTTTCTAGCCATACCGGAAAACCGCAGCAAATGATAGATTCGTACCCATAGTCATCGCAATAGACTTGAGTCCGGGATACGGCCCGCCATAGCCTTGTGCGAAGGCGGGTAACCGGGAACATCTGCACCTATATCCCTTGTATTATCGAGAAGTTCTTGACAATCCAATATCACCAAAGTAACCTGCTTTATCACCCGAAAGGAGCCCCCGCCCATGACCCTTACCAAAGAAGATCTCATTAATTCCATTTACAACAGATTTGATTTCTCCAAGGCCAAATCCGCACAGGCGGTAGAATCCCTCTTGGCAATCATCAAGAACACCCTGGCAAGCGGCGAGGATGTATTGATCAGCGGATTCGGTAAATTCATTGTCATGAAGAAAAGGGAACGGAAAGGAAGGAACCCTCAAACCGGCGATGACCTGATGTTGAGGTCCAGGAAGGTTGTTAGGTTCAGGTGGTCTGAGGTGCTGAGGGAGAAGATGAATGGGGGAGGGTAGGGTTAGCCTTAATCACTGAAATACCATGAGCTTATCAAAAAAAGACCTAAGCCTTGGCGATCATATTTGTGTGAAGCGTCGATTATACTCTCATCATGGGATATATGCCGGAGACGGAAATGTGATTCATTATACCGGGGAGGAAAAAGAGAAAAGGGACCCATTGGTTAGGGAAACAGACATAGATGATTTCCTCAAGGGTGGGAAGCTCAAAAGACCTAATTACAGAAAGCGTCTACCTCCATCTCAGACTCTGAGCCTGGCGAAGAAGCATCTTTCTGACAAAAGCTATTCACTTACCCTCAACAACTGTGAACATTTTGCGACCTACTGTGCCACAGGCAAGAAGAAAAGCAAACAGGTACGCAAGGCTGCTGCTGGTTTTCTCGGAGTCACACTGGCTATTGCCGGTACTATTATTCGAATAAGGAACAGTAAGAAAGAAGGCGGGTGATTCTTGCCAATTGTCGATACGGCGACGTGGTGGATTGACGGAAAGTTGGTGTCGACAGCGTGTCAATGCTATTTAACCTATTGAAATTATATATAGATTGAGAGTTCTACTCTGCCCGTTCTTCAATTTGCGCACACCCTGCACGAATGTCCCCCTCTATACTTACAAAAGGAAGACGTCACCCACGTCATTTCTTGATTATTTGGCCCCGATTTAATAGAATGGCTGCCATGCCAGAACTTGTTGAAAGAGGCTGGCTCTTTTCGATTCATAATGTTGGGGCGTCAGAGAAAGGGTAGTTTTTTTTGGCATTTGAAATTCCGCTATCCTGGGATCTTAAAGGAGAATCGATATGAGAGATCAACAATTGCTCGAACGCATCATCCTGGATCCGAAGGTCATGGTAGGAAAGCCCGTCATTCGGGGTACCCGTTTAACCGTCGACTTCATTTTGAATCTTCTTGCTCACGGCGCAACAGAAAAAGAGATTCTGGAGGAATACAAAGGGCTCGCTGAAGAAGACATCCGTGCTTGCTTCCTTTTCGCAACCAAAGCCCTGAAAGATACAGGCTTCATGCCTTTGGCGGCGGAGCCCACTTGATGAGATTCATAGTTGATGAATGCACTGGCCCAGCGGTAGCCTCCTGGCTGCGGGATCAAGATCATGATGTGTTCTCCGTGTTCGATGAAGCGAGAGGTATGAGTGATGAAGACATTATCCGAAAGGCTTTTGCTGAACAGTGGGTTCTGATCACCAACGACAAGGAGTTCGGAGATAAAGTCTTTCGAGATGGCCGGCTCCATCGGGGTGTTATCTTGCTTAGACTTGAAGACGAACGGCCTGCCTCCAAAATTCGCGTGCTTTCAAGTCTCTTAGAAGTATATCCAGACAAGATTCTAGACTCTTTCCTCGTGGTAACTGAAAAGCAAGTTAGGTTTGCCACAACGTGAGGAAAGTGCATATGTTCCAACCCAATACAGCTGACTTTGAAGGAAGCTCTCATGTTACCAGATAGCTGGTCTCTGCTGTTCAATCGTAGTTTATGTTGAGCTCAACATAAAGCATGGTTTGGCAGCAAGCAGTAGGCCCATACCTCAATGGTGCACAGAGAACACCACTCGGCCATCACCGTTAGGTATGAGCGGTACTCAGCGTCTGAGAAAAAGGGTTTGCTGACGACGATTGCCCCGTTGGGTCACGTGTTGCGGTATTCCAGGAGCCACAACCCGCGCCATTCGTGACACGTAAATCCTAGCCAGGAAAGGACCCACTAGTAGGAAAAAAGTATGGTGTCCCTCGAGTTACAAATACCCAAAGGGCTTTTGTGTGCCTTCGGCACATACCACTCTGCCCGTCCTTTAATTTGCGCACACTCTGCACGAATCTCCCCCTCCATAAACTCGTCAGGATAATACCGTCGTGAAGAACGAAAATTAAAAACGGGGATGAGATAAGTATGAACAATTCCGGCGAAGAAAAGATCGTCCGTACTATCTGTAACAGCCATTGCGGCGGCACCTGTGAAATGAAAGTGCACGTGAGGGATGACAGAATCATTCGAATTGAGACCGGGGATGAAAGAGAAACGGCACACCGGATGTGTGCGCGGGGGCGTGCCTATCGTCAACGGGTTTACGCCCCTGATCGCCTGCTCCATCCTCTTAAGAGGACAGGACTCAGGGGCGCCGGGGAATTTACCAGAGTATCCTGGGACGAGGCCCTGGAAACCGTCGCCCATGAACTGAAGCGGGTGAAGGATGCCTATGGCAATGCCTCCATTCTTCACTTCTGCTCCATGGCCGATGCCTTTACCCTGCACCATGTCATGGCCTTTCACAGGCTGCTGTGCCAGTTCGGCGGCTATACCGCGCCCTGGGGCACCATCTCGAACGAGGGCGACAATTTTTCCGCTGGCACGACATACGGAACCAGGCCCTCACCACGCAACGCCGAAGCACATTTGAAAGAGTATGTGAATGCACGGCTCATTATCATGTGGAGCTGGAACCCTGCGACCACCCAGCAGGGCACCGGGGTCTCCCAGGCACTGGTTCGTGCCAAGGAAAAAGGCGCCAGATTCATCTGTGTCGACCCCAGGTACACCGACTCAGCCGCCGCCTTCGCCGACCAGTGGATTCCCATCAGACCCGGTACCGACGCGGCTGTCCTCCTGGCCATGGCTTACGTGATCATAAAGGAAAATCTGCATGACCTGCAATTTATCGACACCTATACCTTTGGCTTCGACAAATTCAGGGATTGTGTATCCGGTCTGGAGGATGGCATTGAAAAGACGCCTGAGTGGGCCGAGCGTATCAGCGGCATCCCGGCCGCAACCATCACTGATTTAGCCCGCGAGTACGGCGGCACCAAGCCGGCGGTCCTCGGAACCAGCTTTGCGGCGGGGCGCACCGCCTTCGGCGAACAGTATCACCGGGCCGCGACGGCTCTGGAGGCCATTACGGGCAACGTAGCAATTCCGAATGGTGGAGGTTCGCCTGCCACGGCTTTGGTACGCAAATCCCGTATTTCCAGCCCGCTAAACCCGGTAGAAGCGAATATGCCGCCACGCTGGAACCGGCTCCCTTACCGCGGCGAGAGCGTGAACTCCAGCGCCCGAGTTAATGTCAATCTGCTGTCGGATGCCATCCTCGAGGGTGAAGCCGGGGGCTATCCCGCCGACTATAAGTTCCTCTGGCTTTCCAACACCAATTACCTGAACCAGCTTGGTGAGGTCAACAAGGCAGTGGAAGCCTTCAAAAAGCTGGAATTTATCCTGGTGACAGAGCAGTTCATGACATCCTCGGCCAGATTTGCCGACATCGTTTTGCCCGTGTGTACGTTCCTGGAGCGACATGATCTCTACGCCCCGATGAGCGGAGGCGTCCTTGCCCTGGTAAATAAGGCTATAGAGCCCCTGGGCGAATCCAAATCCCAACTGCAAATCTGTGAAGCCCTGGCTTTGAAACTCGGCATTACCGATTACAACGACAAAACAGACGAGGCATGGGTGAGATCCTTCATCACGAAACTGTCTGAGGCAGTCGAGTTCCCGGACTACGATACCCTCAGGAACCAGGGTATTTACAGGCTCAGGCTGGGCAAACCGGACAAGATTCCCAAAAAAGAACCTGGGGAGAAGGAGCAAAAACCATTTCCGACGCCCTCGGGAAAGATTGAAATCTTTTCCCAGTTGGTGGCGGACATGAATCATCCCCTGATACCATCCATCCCCACATATATAGAGACCTGGGAAAGCCTGAATGATCCTTTAGCCGGGAAATATCCGTTGCAGCTCATCACCCCCCATTTCAAGCGGCGAGCCCACAGCCAGTTCGACAACCTGCCCTGGCTCCGGGAGTTACAAGAACAGACGATCTCAATCAACACCATTGACGCTCAGCCAAGGGGCGTCGAGGAGGGGGATATGGTGAGGGTATTCAACGAACGCGGGGAGATGCTCATCCCGGCCGAAGTGACGGAAAGGATCATGCCGGGGATAGTCGCCATCCCACAGGGAGCCTGGTACGATCCTGACGAGAATGGCATCGACCGGGGCGGCTGTGCCAATATCTTAACCAAAAACGTGACCTCACCGGCCGGGGCATTCGCCTGCAATACCGCCCTGGTACAAGTAGAGAAGGCGAAATAGTTCAGCTATCTCAGACAGGATGAACAGGATCTGCATGATTTTCATAAAAGGCTTACGCCCGAACTCCCGGAATTGACCCGTGAGGGTTTTATCCACAGGATATTGAACAAATACTTAAACATCCTGCCTATCCCGTTTGATATTTCTCTTCGACTGAATTGTTACGAGAGGGAAAAAATAACATCATGCAATACGGATTTTATTTCGATCAGAATCGCTGTACGGGCTGTTTCACCTGTGTGGTTGCCTGCTATGACTGGCATGATGTCCCCACTGGGCCTGCAAGCTGGCTGAGGGTAAAGACCACGGAAAAGGGAATATACCCGGGTCTATTCATCTCCTTTCTCTTTAAGGCCTGTTACCACTGCCTTCAACCTGCCTGTGTACCTGCCTGCCCGGTCAATGCCATCACCAAGCGGGATGAAGACGGTATCGTGATTGTAGATAGAGAGGTTTGCCTGGGCAGGGAAAATTGCAGCCTATGCCTCGAGGCCTGCCCCTATGACGCCCCACAGTTCGGTGCTGGAGAAAGCGCCAGGATGCAAAAATGTAACTTCTGTATCGACAGATGGGCGGAAGGCAAGAAGCCGGCATGCGTTCAGAGCTGTCCAACGTGGGCGCTGGATGCCGGACCCATGGATGAATTAAGAGCAAGGTACGGCGATGTCAGAGATGCCGACAGCTTCGTTTACAATGATGAACTCATCCCTTCGATCACTTTCAAACCCAAGAAAGATACCAGAGGTCTTGCTGTCCGTAAGATCAAAATAAAACCGTAATAATTCACCACCCCATACGATGTTCTGCACATACGGGGCAGGTGATACGAAGTATCCGAGAATCTGCGATCGTGTGTCAATGGCAAACACAACCCGCGATGTTTCGGCTGTTCATCTTCCGTCAGCATGGGTCTATGGTGGGTAGATGAATAAGGGTGGTTAAAGGTGGCCATGGGGCTGGTTTGTGAGGATTCTCTAGCCAGACAGGAGCAGGCCAAATCAGCAAGATCCTGGGGTTGCCATTATCACCCGAGAGTTCCGGTTTCCAGTTGTAAGCTTGAGAACCGCCGGACTGTAGCTTTCCCAGATAAGCCTTTCATTTCAAGTGCCCGGGTATTTTTTCCAGCTACTTGCCATAACGGAAAATCGCAGCAAATGATAGATTCGTAACCGTAATTGTCACATGTCAAGGTCTGTATATGGAATTCCTCCCGAATCAATAAAAATGCTCTCTCGCCCAAATAGTGTTTTTCAGCATTTCAACCGTCCCTTCCAACTCATCCGCTAGCTCCCAAAGCATATCCAGCCCGCGCTGTTTTTCGACGTCATCAATTAGTTGCAAGGTACTTTGAGATATCTACCGCACGAGGTGTTTCCTAAAAAACGATAAAAGCCACAGCTTCCTGGTTTCGTGATTTAAACGAGACATATCCCTGTATTGTTATGAAACTTGTTGGGATGTTACAGAATCTTATAGGGGGGTTAATCGGCGTGTAAGTTCCATTAAGCTTAATTTGAGAGTGTGTGACATTGGATCTTCTTGTTCCAAAATACGCTGTGCAAAGCAAAAAACGTCTTAAAAATTGACGATCTGCCCGTCCTTCAATTTCCGCACACTCTGCACGAGCGTCCCACTTCTCGATAAGAAAGGCACATCTTGTGTCCCGTTTTGCCTTGAAACACAGAGCCAACTCCAATCATACTCATCCCATCAAAAAGGGAATCCTTAATAATTCAATAAGAGCAGAATACAACCTGCCATTTCAATTGAAAAGATTACAACATCATGAGCTGTATTTGTCATTGACACACAACGGTAAATTTCCTATATTTTCGTTAGCAAAAAGGGAGTTTTTATCAGACACTGACTGGCAAAGATGGAATTTGAGGATGGGACGTAAAGGAGGCCATATCACTTTAGAGGGAACCAGGAGAAACACTTATGGGATATATTTTCAATCAAGATGAGCTTCCGAAATTAATGTCGGTGGTACCCGGCCGGGAACGCGTGTTCTTCGTAAACAAGGAACTGGCCGGTACGGATGACATGCTAGCCGGGATTATGCGTTACAAAAAAGGCGCAGCATCTCCCTACCACTTTCACGAGAACTGCGAGCACTTCTATTTTATTTTGGAGGGCGCTGGGGTGGTGGAAACATCCGACGGCGTGACAGAAGTCAAGCATGGAGACCTTATTTTCTTCCCTGCCGAAGAGGAACACCGTCTGCGATCGACGGAACCGCTGTTCTATTTCGAATTCCAGGCGCCCAATCGTTTCAAGACGACTATCTTGGACGGTACCGACGATGACCTGAAGTGGGAACGGGTGGATGGCAAAATCTGGGTGCAAAGTTGACCGCAGACACACCCCATCAACGGCAAGCGATCAAAAAGGGAAAACGGATCTAACGGTAATATAACTCATGGCGACTACTTACATCCATACGAACCAAAACCCGCGGGTGAAGCTGGCTGGAGCGCAGGGCGAGGTTTCCGAGATAGTCAACAAGGAACTGTGCGGTGCGGAGAACGTCGTCGGTATGCTGCGCTGGCTCCACGAGGGCGAGCGTTTCGATGCCGAGTCCCTACAGGACACGCACCAGCTCATTTACCTGATTGAAGGCGACGGAGTCATCACCCTGAAAGATAAGGACTACGAGGTTGTTCAAGGAGCGGGGATCTACCTCGAACCTAGTGAGAAAGCCAGCATCAGGCCGGCCGGTCGTGCGACCTTGAGGCTCTTTCACCTCATCGTTCCGAAGATCCAAGATTGACACCTTACCGCGCTGAACTAGAGGGCTTCATGGTGCGCGTGTCGGAAACCGTCGATCTCCAGATCTAGGTGTGCTGCGACTGCGGACGCGAGGTGCTTTTGCTTGGTGTCCACATAGGGCGCGGCAGCGACGCTGTTACTGTGGCCCACAGGTTATCGATAGACGCGCGGTGCACACTCGAAGTGCGGACGACTTTTCTATCTGGCCAGCATTTCCAATGAGAGATCTTTTCCAGGTACTTCACCTATATTCTTGAAAGCTCAAAGAAACCAGGTGAACGGTACATCGGCCATACTTCAGACCTCAATAGACGCCTAAAAGAGCATAATATCGGCAAATGCAGGCACACGGCCGGTCTCAAGCCCCGGAAACTCAAACTCTATATTGCGTTATGCCCGTTCTTCAATTTCCGCACACCCTGCACGAACGCCCCCCTCCATTCATTATGTGTATCGGGGAGGGGAGTAAAAAAGTTTAGCAAGACTCCTTTATAATCGCCGTAATACAGATGAATGTTGCCTGTTGGCTAACGTCAAGAGTTTTGTGTCAGCCTGTTGTAGGTCCTTGACAAGCCAAGAACACGAAGCTAATTTATTCTATCTTCAAAAGGAGCAGCTCACATGAACCTTACCAAAGAAGATCTCATTGATTCCATTTACAACAGATTTGATTTCTCCAAGGCCAAATCCGCACATATGGTCGAATCCCTCTTAGAAACCATCAAGAACACCCTGGCAAGCGGCGAGGATGTTTTGATTAGCGGATTCGGTAAATTCATTGTGATGAAGAAAAGGGAACGGAGAGGAAGGAACCCTCAAACCGGAGATGACCTGACGTTGAAGTCTAGGAAGGTTGTTAGGTTCAGGTGGTCTGAGGTGCTGAGGCAGAAGATGAATGGGGAGTGATCACCAACGCGTCCTAAGGCAAGCGCAATTCGAGAACGTGCCTATTGTGTGAAATGCACTGTAGGCCGCCGGGATATCATACACGACAGATTGCATGCGCTCCTTATGCTGACATCCCTGCCCATCTCTTTAAGAGGGAAGAAATGACTCCCACAGCTTGCGGCGCATTTCATTGCGAGTGGCGATAACGCGGTCGTAGTCAGCAGCGCAGGCCTCACAGAGCGCCCGTATCATATCCTGCTCTTTCGGTGGACAGCCTGGCGCACGGCTCCTTCGATGTCACCTTTATCTACCTTGGTGATTGCAACTCTCCATGTCATGTATTGCATCTCCCTAGAAGTTCAGGGCTGATCTACCCGTTCGCGCCTGGCCCGAGGCGACGGACCGCTTCGACCAGTATCATGAACTGCTGACGGAACAGGCGAACCAGTATTTTGATTCCGTCCCGGAAGAGTAGTAATCGTTGCCTATCACTCTGACGCGGGTTTGAAAGAAGGTGAGGGAAACGCGAGCGCTTCGGTTAGATGGTACGCTGCCTGCAGATACGATGTAGGGCAGAGTGGAAAGCATTCCTTGCAGTTCCAGCACTCCTTGGATGCTGCCTCCGGAATGAAACTTATCTCCCGTCTTGCTCCTCTGTCAACAAATCCAACAGCATTTTTCTTCTTGACTTCATTACAGTATCTTACACATAGACCACAAAGAATGCAAAACGAGGACTCTTTTGCGAAACGGTCTTTGTCTGCTCCATACTCTTGAGCCAAATCCTGCAATGCCGGTGCATCCGGAGCATGAGCCAGAAACTGCTCCAAAAGAATTTTGCGAGTTTTATCTACCTTCTCAGACCTGGTTCTTACTACCAAATCTGGTTCTACCGGGTAAAGGCAGGCAGCAACGAGATTTGTCCTACCGCCAGTTTCTACTTCTACTGTGCAAATTCGGCAAGCCCCATACGGTTCTAATTTCTCGTGGTGACAAAGTGTCGGAACAAATATCCCTGCACTTTGTGCTGCCTCCAAAATGGTCATCCCTTCTTTTGCTTTAACCTCTATTCCGTCAATCTGTAAAAGGATTTCACTCATCTTTTTTTACTCTTTCTGGCTATAATTCTTGCTTCTTCAGGGATAGGGGACGGAACAGGCTCGCCGGAAATCTTCTTCACCGCACCATAGCGAGAGGGACAAACCTCAATGCACGTTCCACACTTGGTGCATTTCTCTTGGTCAATTACATGGATCTGGTTCTTGCCACCTATAATCGCCTCTGCGGGGCATTTCCTAAGGCAAATCATGCAGGCCTTACACTTATCCGGGTTAATATAGTAGGAGATCAGCTCCTTGCAGACATAAGCCGGGCACCTCTTCTCCTTGATGTGTGCCTCATACTCATCTCTGAAGTAGCGTATCGTGCTTAAGACCGGGTTCGGAGCAGTCCTGCCTAAAGCACAGAGCGAGGCATCTCCGGTTGCCTCGGATAGCTCAACCAAAAGCTCGATGTCGCCCTCTCTTCCCTTTCCTTCACTGATATTGGTCAGAATCTTAAGCATCTGCCTGATGCCTTCACGGCATGGGGAGCATTTGCCACACGATTCATCACTGAGGAAGTTAACGAAATACCTGGCGACATCAACCATACAGGTATCTTCGTCCATGACGATCATCCCACCAGAACCCATTATTGCGCCAACTTTGGTCAGTTCGTCAAAGTCGACTTTTATGTCTAAGTGTTCTTCAGGAATACATCCTCCTGATGGACCACCTGTCTGCACGGCCTTGAACTTCTTGCCCCCGGGGATGCCACCGCCAACCCTATAGATAATATCTCGTAAGGTTATGCCCATGGGTACCTCTACGAGGCCGGTATTGTTCACTTTGCCAACCAATGAAAATATCTTGGTGCCTTTGCTTCCCTTAGTGCCGATTGAGGTAAGGAAATCAGCCCCGTTGTTAATAATCAAGGGGATATTGGCCCATGTCTCCACATTATTGATATTTGTCGGCTTGCCCCAGAGCCCTTTCACGGCCGGATATGGTGGCCTCGGTCTTGGCTCGCCCGGCTTGCCCTCCAGAGACATGAGAAGAGCCGTTTCCTCACCGCAAACGAAGGCGCCGGCTCCCCGATGGACTGTAATCGTGAAATCAAAACCTGAGCCAAGGATATTTTTCCCAAGAAAGCCATACTCCTCAGCCTGCTTGATAGCAATACCTGCATTCTCTACGGCTAAAGGGTATTCTTGACGAACATAGATATAACCTTCATGAGAGCCGATGGCATAAGCCCCGATGGTCAACCCTTCAATGACTGAGTGGGGGTTCCCCTCGAGCAGGGCCCTATCCATAAAAGCCCCCGGGTCTCCCTCATCGGCGTTGACGATCACATACTTTGTCTTAGCAGGGCTCTTGCGAGCAAATTCCCACTTTAACCCTGCAGGAAAACCGGCGCCTCCCCTCCCTCTCAGGTTAGAATTCTTCACCAGCTCCACCACGTGCTCCGGGGTTTCCTGACAAAGGGCCTTAGCCAAAGCAGAATAACCACCCACTGCGAGATAGTCATCAATGCTTTTAGGATCAATCTTGATATTATTGCCGATAAGGTTCCGCAGCTGATTCTTATAGAAGGGAATATCGGATTCATGGGTTACTTTTTCGCCTGTGGTTGGGTCAACATAGAGTAGACGATCTACAATCTTTTTCTTCTTTAGGGTCTGTGAGGTAATCTCGGGAATGTCTTCGGGCTGCACCTGAAGATAACATATCTCCTCAGGATAAATCACAAGGAGGGGGCCTCTCTCACAGAAGCCGGGGCAGCCTGTTTCCCTGACATCCACTTTAGTTCCCAGTCGCTGTTTTTTGATCTCCTTTTTAAGGGCGGTAACGACATGTGCTGCGCCCAGAGCGAGGCAACCTGTTCCAGTACATACGGCAATGCAAGGCTTATTTGGATCCCTTTTTGATATGATGTCCTTCCTGAATTCTTCCAATTCGGCAGGTGATTTTATCCTTGGCACAATCTTTCCTTAATCATAGTTTTTCAACACTTCTTCTGACTTGGCCGGTGCCATCTTGCCATGATATTCGCCATCGACAACCATCACCGGTCCTAGAGCGCAGCAGCCGAGGCAGTTGACAGTCTCCAGGCTGAACTTTAAATCCAAGTCCGTCTCCCCAGGCCTGATTCCAATCAGGTCTTGAACCGAGTCGAGGAGACGTGGCGCACCACGAACATGACAGGCAGTGCCCGTACATACGTGAACTTCATGACGTCCTTTAGGAAGTAAACTGAAGGCTTTATAAAAGGTCACGATGTGCTGTATCCGGTTTAAGGGCACTTTCAATTTCTTGCTGACCTTGTCTAATGCCTCCTTAGGAAGCCAGCGATTTTCGCTCTGAATCTCCAGCAATACTTGAATAAGCGAACCGGCATCGCCCTGATATTTATTTATAATCTTATCGATTTTGGCATTATCCATAGCCGCTGACCTAACCCTCTTGTTTGTTTGCCCTAATCCTGTGCGTGCACTCTCACCTCAGGCGGGAACAAAGCGCTTCTGGTTTCCATCGAACCTGACTAATCCTTGCCGTGCTGAACTATGAAGGTGCCTTGATACTTCAGACGGGTTTAAGCCTAAAATCTCAGAGATTTCTCCAGTTGAAAGGGGTTTTTCTCGCAGGAGCACCATAATTTGGCTTATTGCCAATTTATCTACAATTAATTCATGAAACAACCTGTCTACCTCGTCACTGGCGAAAAATTCGTTATACTCTTCTGCTGTATCAAAACGTACTCTCAGCCTCTCCCTTTCCACCAGCTTAATGTAGGGGAGTAGATTCTTGACTGCTTCAAGCTTGAACTTTAATCCGTTTCCCTCTATTCCTTCGTCTGTGCCAAGAGGCCCTAACTCCTTCAGCTTCTCGGTAAAGTCAGTCATGACTTCGGCGAAACGGATTCCTTCGGAGGCAGATACCCATTCAAGCCTTAACCTTTCGGGGTTCACCCCTATCAGTTCCAGTAGTCTTCTACAGAGATGCATCGTGCTTAATGCATCGTAATTTCCTTCAGTAACATAATGGCATTCACCAAGCCAGCAACCGCCGATAAACACCCCGTCTGTTCCGTTTGAGAAAGCTCGGAGTATGAATGCCGGGTCGACTCTGCCGGAGCACATCACCCTTATCACCTTTATATGAGGGGGGTATTGATACCGGGAGACTCCAGCAAGGTCCGCCCCTGCGTAGCAACACCAATTGCATAAAAATCCCAAGATCCTTGGTTTAAACTCATGACCTGCAACCATTCTTAGCTTACTCCTAGTTCATGCTCATCCATTAACTACCGTTTTTGGATTCGCGCTATCAGCTATCAGCATTCAGCCGTCAGCGAAAGCCATTAAAAGCGGTTTTTCTCTGATAACTGATCGCTGACCGCTGAAAGCTCTATCCAGAAATTGGTTTTTTCTGGATGGATGTTTTTACACCTCTCAAACCGCCGCAGCCATTTGTTGTGCGATCTCCTGCTCTGGAACCTCCGCGTCGATTTGGCAAAAGATCTCTTCATCGGTATAGTGCTTGAGAGAAACAGCCCCTGTTGGGCACTTTGCATTACAGAGACCATCTCCCTTGCAGAGAACAGGATTAACCCTGGCCTTTTTGCCTTGTGGTGTATCGACAAACTCTATGGCACCATACTTACAAACCGAAATACATGCCCCACACGATACACACTCACTCTCGTTTACCTCGCAAATTGCACCGGAGGCTATGACTGAATCCTTCGTGAGAATCGTTACGGCCCGGCCGGCGGCTCCGTAAGCCTGGCTAATCGTTTCCGACATATGCTTGGGATAGTGAGCCATCCCGCACAGGAAAACACCATCTGCGGCAAAGTCAACGGGTCTCAATTTTACATGGGCTTCCTGGAAGAAACCATCCGGGTTCAAAGGTACCTTGAATAATCGGGATATTTCCCGACTTCCTGCCGAGGGAATAACGGCGGCGGCTAAAGCGAGTAAATCGGCATCTATGGCAAGCCTCTGACCTAAAACAGGGTCGGTCGCGGTAACCCTGAGAATAGACCGGCCTTCCTCCTCAACAGCTTCCACCTGAGGTTTATCATCCGGCTCGTAACGGATGAACTTTACATCTTTATCTGCCGCTTCCCGGTAATAGTCCTCTTTGAACCCATACGTTCTCATATCCCGAAAGAGAATGTAGATATCCATCTCGGGGTTTATCTCTTTCAGTTTCAAGGCGTTCTTAATAGCCTGATCGCAACATACCCGGCTGCAGTAATTTCTGTCTTCCTGTCTGCAACCCACACATTGGATCATCACCAGGCTCTGGGAGTTAACCAGCCTTTCTTCCCCTTTGGCGATCTGCTCCTCCAGCTCCAGCAGGGTCACTACCCTATTATCTTCCCCATAGAGGTATTCGGTGGGTTTATATTCTTCAGCACCAGTTGCGATAATGGTTATTCCATGGTGTATCTCCCTGACCCTTCCTTCAGACCTCACCTTGGTTATGAAATTCCCCACATAACCGGTAGCCTCTGTGATGACGGCATCAGTAGATACATGTATTAAGGGGTGCTGATAAACCTTGCGTATAAGATCACGCAAATCTGCCTGAACATCCAGCCCTTCCAGGGTGTAATGAAGTCTTCTTGCCGTTCCCCCCAGGTCTGTATCCTTTTCCACCAGGTAAACCTCAAATCCCTGGTTGGCTAAGGTCAGAGCACTGGTCATTCCGGCCAGGCCTCCTCCGACCACTAACCCTTTTTTGTCGACCGGCAGCTCAAATTCCTGTAAGGGCTCTAAAAGGGCAGTTCGGGCTACCGACATCCGGACGATATCCTTTGCCTTCTGGGTGGCATCTTCCTTTTCTTTAGAGTGGACCCAGGAGCAATGTTCTCTTATATTAGCCATGTCGAAGAAATATTGATTAATTCCCCCTTCCCGAAGCGTGTCCCGGAATAGCGGCTCATGTGTCCTGGGAGTGCAGGCAGCGACAACCACTCGATTGAGGCCTTTTTCCCGGATCGTGTCCGCTATTTCTTTGGCATTATCAGTAGAACATGCAAAGATGCTTTCTTGAGCATGGACAACATTGTCTAAGGTCGAGGAATATTCAACTACCGAAGGAACATCTACCACCCTTCCGATATTAGCCCCACAATGACACACAAAGACTCCTATCCTGGGCTCCTCTTCCGAGACATCCCTTTCCGGCGGATATATCCTTTCTCTGGCCAGCTTCCCTCGCCGGTAAGAAAGGAGTTGACCACATTGGGAGCCAGCTCCGCTGGCGGTAAAAACCGACTCGGGGATATCTATAGGACCCTGGAAGGCTCCGCTTACAAAGATCCCAGGCCTGGTGGTCTCCATAGGATTAACAGGATTGGTTTTACAGAAGCCGTGAGAATCGAGCTCGATGCCGAACTTATTTGCCAGGCCCTCCACATCAGCAGGAGGATTCAATCCAACGGATAATACCACCAGATCGAATTCCTCCTCCTTTACTCCATCCTCGGTAGTAGAGTACCTAATAGTTACATTCTTGCTTTCCGGGATCTCTTTTCCTATTGATACGTAGCTTCTTATAAATCGAACCCCGGGAAGGTTCTCTGCTCTTTGGTAGAATCGCTCGAAATCCTTGCCATAGGACCGAATATCGTTATGGAATATCGTAGCCTCGATCTCGGCGTCATGGTCTTTTGCCAAGATCACCTGCTTCTGGGTATACGTGCAGCATACGGCTGAACAATAGCTGTTACCGCCCGGGGTAACCTGTCTGGAACCGACGCAGTGAATCCAGGCTATTTTATGGGGATGCTTCTTGTCGGAAGGGCGCAGTATTTCACCTTCGTATGGCCCGGTGGCACATAACAGCCGTTCAAAGTCAAGACTGGTTACCACGTTCTCAAACGTTCCATAGCCATAGTCGCCCCTCAGCTTCGGATCAAATACCTCATAGCCCGGAGACAGAACTATCGCCCCTACTTTTACTTCTACCTTCTCCGCTTTTTGATAAAAATCTATAGCGTCATTCTTACAGACTCCTTCGCAAATAGTACATTTCTTGTCTTCAAGGTAAAGGCAGCTTTCATCTATATACGTGATAAGCGGAACTGCTTGAGAGAAGTATATATGGATGGCTTTATTCGACGATAAGTCTTGATTATATGGATCAGGGACCATGACCGGGCAGTATTCTACACAGGTAGTGCAACCCGTGCATTTGTCCTCTCTAATGTATCTGGGCTTCTTGATCAGGGTTACCTTGAAGTCTCCTGCCTCCCCTTCTACACGGTCAACTTCAGTTAAGGTCAGGACCTCTATATTGGGATGCCGGCCGACCTCGACCAGTTTGGGCGAGAGTATTCACATGGAGCAGTCATTGGTGGGAAAGGTCTTGTCAAGCTGGGCCATCTTGCCGCCAATGGCAGGTGATTTCTCAACCAGGTAAACCTTAAAACCAGCAGTGGCAAGATCAAGAGCGGCTTGAATACCGCTGATCCCTCCACCGACAACCATGACATCTCCAAAATTGCTGTCTGCGGGACTTTTAAAAAGCTGTCCTTCAACTGGTTCTTTTTCCACTTCTCTTCGTCCTTATCGGATTTGTTCGATTCCCTCAATCGTGCCCATCCAGAGATGACCCATTTCTGGATGGAGCTTTCAGCGGTCAGCAATCAGCCAACACCTTGTCTTTACTGTCTTTTGCTGAAAGCTGATCGCGCGAGTCCATAAACGCCAGTTTATGGATGAGCACTAAATCACTTCCTGGATAATTTCCGTGATGTCCTTAACCTCTATGTTTTCAACAACATCCAGGGTTAACCTGCTATCCTCAAAATTGGTGATGCAATATGGGCAGGCAGTAACCAGCACCTCAGCCCCGACCGCGATAGCTTGTTCTAATCTGAGGTCGGAGAATCTTTCACCCTTTGGAGTTTCCATCCAAATCCTGCCCCCTCCCCCTCCGCAACAGAGACTATCTTCCCGTGACTCAGCCATTTCAATCAGTTCTAAACCAGGTACTTTCTTTATAGCCTCTCGGGGTTCGTCATATATGCCGTTATGTCTACCCAAATAACATGGGTCATGATATGTGACTTTTTTCCCATACTCCTTGGTGAACTCTATTTTA
>DATKZQ010000137.1:0-14281 GCA_035527895.1 Desulfatiglandales bacterium | reverse complement strand
CCCATAAGCCTTAGCACTAAGGTAGCAGCCTGTGTGCGCCGTTTTGAAACGCCCACTCCTCTGAACCATGGGAGGGCACAGTCAAAAAAAGATATCTCCATGTTCGGCTTGAGATTAATTTCAAAGAGCTAAAGTGTTACCATATTTGCAAACTATATCTAGAATCGGTTACACTACTTATACGACTTCTCGAACTTCCTGAAAGATTAGCCTTGGCATGGGGCATATCGGGCCTGGAGCACCAAGCCAGCTTCTGTCTGCCCTCCTAGGGCGTAGCCAACAAGGTCAATAGAAGAAATTGGTAAAAGGAGGTTTATCATGGCTGATAGAATACTTGTTGCCTTCGATGATTCGGAAAATGCCCTCAGGGCTGTTGAGTATGTTGCCAACATGTTCAAAAAGGATCTTCAGATCACGCTCTTCTCAGTTCTTCCCGATACCGCCTCCCTCTGCGATATGAATAGCCCCAGCTTAACGCCGTACTTCAAAGAAAAGCAGGCTATTTTCTGCAGCCTTGAGGACCAGAAAAGAGATCTGGTTGACGAGGCCCTGGGAAAGGCCAAAAAAATCCTCCTCAAAGCGGGATTTAAAGAAAGGGATATTACCTTCAAGGTTCAAACAAAGAAGCAAGGGGTGGTAAGGGACATCATAAACGAAGCACAAGCAGGATTTGATACGATAGTCTTGGGGAGAAGGGGGCTCTCCGGTATCAGGGATTTTATCTTTGGAGGTGTCTCTCAGAAACTCCTCCATCTGGCACGAGACATTTCCGTCATTGTTGTGGACTAGCTGACTTGATCCCGTAACCCGGGCTTGGGGGCAATCTTCCTGAAGAATAGCCCCTATTTTCGCATCAAACGCCGCTAAGGCCGCCGAGGTGTTGAACTGTTTTCAGGAGAGGTTCGGCCGCCTGCATTGGGTTCGCTGGACGCTCAAAGCTCATGTGCACAAGACCAACCCCGGGCGCCTAAAGACTCTCTGCGCCACTCAACAGTTCACTTCATGTACCATTGCCACTATTGCAATTATACGATCTACCTAGCCCTTGACCTTACGCTTCCAAAAGGCCATAAGCCCCTCCTTGCCAAAAGCAACCTGAACTAACTCCCAGCCTTGCGTTCCCCGTTCATTAAGTATTTCGGAAAGTACTTCTGTCTGGTCGACGGGAACCTCATCCAGAGTGCAATCCCCCGTTTCAGTGCAGAAATAGATGATTTTCTCAAAGGCCGCCGCCGGATGCTTCGTGATTTCATATTCGAAATTCTTCATGGTTCCTCCTTTCCGTTCTGAATGGGCTTCCTCGCTCTAGGCTCGTGCTCCCCTGAGATCACCCAGGGCCGCCAGGTGAGCCTTCTCCTCTTCTGCTATATCATACAAGGTCTCCTTGCTTTCTCGATCTTCAGTCTTCTGGGAATATCTCATGTAGAGATCCAGTGCTTGCGCTTCAATCATCATTGCAACATCGAGAATATCCGGTACCGTTTTCATGGCTGACCGATTTTGTGCAATAAATTCCTCAGCAGTCAAGCCTCCTTCCATGAACTCGGCCTCGATCTTGATTTCGAGTCCTTCCATATCAACCACACCGGAATCATACCCTCTGTAAAGCTTGTAAAGCTTCTCCTTATGCAGGACTTCGATGCCTGCCAGGTTGCCGAACAGAGCTGATACCTCATGATCGGGTGTCTGGGACGCCATGGTCTCATAAAAACTTCGAAGCCCCTCTTCCAGACCATAGGCCAGGACGATTATCTCGGCAGGTGTCTCGTCACCTCGAAGCACAGCCATCCCTACCTCAGCAGGCCCGGCAGCAGTTAAACCATGCCAGGCCATGATTCCCCCCTTAAGATTGTACACCTCCTTGAAGCCCTGACCTGCCAACAGCTGCGCAGCGACACGGCTGCGGCCACCTGCCGCTCAGTAAACGATTGTCGGTTTTTCTGGATCGAGCCTTCCCAAACGGTTTGAAAGCTCTGGAAGCGGAATCAGCATTGCCCCCGGGATTCTGGTTTTGTCGTATTCCCTTGGTTGACGCACGTCCAAAACGGTGAAGGTACCCTCTCTGTGCTCTTTGAGATAGGTCTTGGCCTCCTCTGTGTCCATTGACTTTACCGGAATCAAGAACTGTTTCCACCGCATAATCATTTCCTCCTGTTAGGGACCCCGGGCTCGTATCGGCCTCTATACCTCCCGCTCTAATGGTATTCAATGGCTGTGCCTTTTTGGATTGTGCGCTCTTCCGAAATCGAAAGTCCACAGCAGCCTGAAGCCTCAAGGGGAGAACATCAAGAAAAGAATCGTTCCGGAGGTCTTCTCTCAGGGACATACACGTGAGGGATCGTCTCTTCATTCCAGGCCCTTGAGACATACAGGTTGCAATAGCAGGTCCCATACTCTTCCACGTCTGGAGCTCGATAAACGCAAGGACAGATGATGTCTTTGTCCTTTTCACGGTCCCCTCCTGCAAGCCTGCACGGGCAGGACATATAGCCGTAACGCCCCTTATTGACCAACAGGGCCTCGAGGAGCTCGAATACCCTCTCCCGGTCCCTGTTAAAGTAGTACCCTTTCGGCTCCTGGATCTTCCTTAACATCTCATAAAGCTTCTCAACCTCTGTCATAGCCCGAGTGCCTCCCGTATCTTATCTTCTTGATACCCTACGATAACCCTGTCTCCAATGATAATCGTGGGAAAGGAGCACCGTGGATTCAGTCTCCTCACATCTTCGAGTATTGCCTTCCGTTCCTCTCCCTCCAGCAAATCTACATCGGTAAATTCGTATTGTACCTTGCAATCATCCATGAATTTCTTCGTTGCCTTACAATGGCTGCAGGTGCTTATGGTGTACATCTTCACAGGCTTTTCCATTTCCATCTTCCTCCATCTTTTCCAAAGCGAGAAGATCTGCCTTGCAAGAATCGCTTAGGGGCACGTTACTGTCGGGACAATCACAGAGGGGTTCTCATCTACTTACCCTTGCCCCAATCCTCCAGTTCCGCCCCTTGATATTCCTCTTGCTGGATGGTCAGATCGAGGTTGATGACAAGCCCCGAATGCTTCTGAACCTCGCCGTCCTGCTTCAAGGCCGCATGCCGGTCTCGAACTCCTTGGACGTCTTCTAATGCCTTTGCCAGAGCCTTTCCAATGGCCCGACTCGTATCTATCTTTCCCGCTTTAAATTCAGGCGGAACGCCATCCTCTGCTATGGGTTCTACAAAATGGGCAAGCTGCTTCATCTTTTCCATGGCCTGATCCATGAGTCTCCAGCCCGTAAGCTCATTGTTTTGAAAAACCCAGGAATTCCTGACGTGTTGAAGCATTTCCGTGTACTTGGCGGCAACCTCCGCCTGCAATCTCTTGACCAACTTTTCCGGCAATGTGCCTTCCGCCCCGGGAAGCCCTGCCCTTTCTTCCGGGCTCAACTTGTCAAGTTTTCGCTGAAACTTTCTAGCATGTATAGCTGATTCCCAGGCCTCTCTCTGCAAAACCCGCATAATGTGAGGATCATCAACCTTATCAGCTTCCCCGTTGTAGTGAGGAATCAGTTTTTCCTCATATTCGACGTAGGATTTGAGCATGGTGGCCCGGCTTGTGGGATCGTGAGGGTAAGGTGCCGGCGTGAAATTAGGCTCCCCACCCAATTGAGCGATGATCATGCCCAGCCAGTGCATATGCCACATCTCCTCCCTGGAGATCGAAATGAGGCTCGACCCCAAGGGGGTGTCTTCTCCTTCCAAATACCCGTGGACCAGGTACCGTATGATGGCTGCATGCTCATCAGCGAGGTCCCTGTTTAACATGTCAATCAATGCCTGTTTCTCCATAATCAACCTCCTTTAACTGACCTGTGTGACTTTATTGAGATTAAGATATCGAAAAAAATTCCTGCCGAACCGGGAGATTCTCAGGACAGAAGTGAGCGTTTCGCACTACCTCAGGCAATCCCCTCCGGACGTTCAACTACGCATGGACCCGCCGCTCAAGCTCCGTCTTCTTAACGGCAAACTCATTTGCTAGGATGGCGATTCAGAGCAAAGACCGGCCTGGAAATCACCTCTCCTGCTTCAGCCTCATCTCCAGCCAATCGCTGAGCTCCTGCACCGACTTCATAAGGTGGTAGCGGCCCCCGGCAAAAACGCCGTAGTCGCCGCCTCCTCCCATGGATGAGGCAAAACGCACCGAGTTAGCATGGAAGAGCCAGAGATCGCTCCAGACCCTTTCAATATACTCATCAAAGGGATTTCCACCCTTCGTATGATCCACGGCAAGGCCCCGCTTCCATATATCGGCCATGATCCGTGTACCCGCCACGGCAGCGGCATTCGTCTGCTCGATGGTATTCACCAGCCGGCTCCAGTGGTTGTCCACCCAGGATTTGTGGTGGCACGCAAGGCAGGTTGCCTGCATGGCATTCCGGCTCTCCACGCGTTCCTGCTCATTTAAAAGGTATTTCGAGGCAAACCCGCCCTCGAAATCCGTGGGCAGTTGGAGGCCCTGTTTGTTCTTGATAATCGTTGTGTCGGCCTCCCTGGGGTGCGGATGAGCATAAATCAGCCCAAAGATCCTCCAGGGGAGCCGGTTCTTGACCTCGTGCGTGCGCTGTCCAACAACCTCCCCCTCGGTATTCACGATCAGGCTTATGTGGCACGCAGCACAGGTGGGAGCAGTGAAATCCCTGCCGATGTTCCACGGAACGGGTTTGAAATCCCAGTCCTTATTGTGGGCTGAAAATATATTCCCGTGCTTGGACGCGGCATACACCTTATAGGCAGGCACATCGGGACCGACGTGGCACTCCATACACGTGTAAGGCTTTCTGGCCATTTCAATTGAGAACTGGTGTCGGGAATGGCATGCGGAACAGGCCCCCAAGCTTCCGTCAAGGTTAATTCGCCCGGTACCCTGGTTGGGCCAGCCTTCAATCACGGGGAATTCCATCTCGCCGTGATCTGTCTCCCTGGTCACCGTGCCCGTGACCTCAAGCTTTGTGCCGTGGCAATAAAGGCACGATTCGGCCTCGGTGGCCGCATTGGCAGGATTGAGAACCACCTTGCCCTCTTTCAGTTCAGGAGCTCCGTTTATCGACCGGACGAGAAGCTGATACACGCCATTGCCCATCAGATTCCCATAGGCATGGGCCATCAGGTTGTTCTCGAATTGCCGGGCCTCCTCGGCATGGCAGGTGGCACAATCCTTGGGGCTTACAACCGTATGGATCTCGTAGCCGTTGTGCTCAAAGGTGTCCTTATGGGCCTCAGGCCTAATTGCATGACATTCGGCGCAGCCCAGAGCCACATCTCTCAGTTCTGCCGGAACATCCTTGTTCGAGACCTTTTGGCCAAGGCCCGTCACTGTCATGGCCTCTCCAGGGGTGATCTGTGCATGACGGCTCTTCTTCCACCCCTCGACGATACCGGGATGCAATGAAACATGGCACTCCAGACAGGCCTCGGTGTCTTCACTAATCGGTACAGTCGCCCCCTGAATCGCCTGCGCCGGAAACAGCACCATGAATAGTGCGAACAAATACCCCTTCATCACGTGTACCCCCTCGCTCCATTCGCTTTATGGGTCATGCATAACCGTACATGACCTTCTTAAGCGCTTCCCGATCCGTTTCCCTTCCGACCAATGGCCCCCCACGCAACGCTGAAAAGTGATCCTCAAACGGCACTCTATCACTCCTGTAAATAACCCCGATTGGTATCTCATCTCCCCATGTGCGCGCCACCTTTATAGCCGCCTCCCAATCCCCTGGATCATAGCCCGAGGGCACCGGGCGACACCGTTGCTTGTACCACGCAAAGGTATTGATCTTGTTAAAGGAGACGCATGGCTGTAATGCATCGATGAGGGCGAAGCCCCGATGGGTAACGCCCTGCTGAATTAATTCGGAGAGATGTTCGGTCATGCCGGCAAAACCGCGGGCCACAAAACCGGCACCCATTGCAACGGCTACCTCCACCGGGTTGAACGGTGCCGATGGCACGCCTTCCGGCTGGGCCTTTGTCACAAACCCCTCGGCGGAGGTAGGGCTCGCCTGTCCCTTGGTCAGCCCGTACACCTGGTTGTTGTGGACCAAGAGGGTTATATCAATGTTGCGACGCATGGCAGCCAGCAGATGGTTGCCGCCCTCTCCGTAGTTGCACCCATCGCCGCTTTCAACAATGATAGTCAGGTTTGGATTCGCGAGCTTGGCACCGGTGGCAACCGGAAGGGATCTGCCGTGAAGACCATTGAACACATTCACATTCAGGTAATGGGGAGCCTTGGCAGCCTGGCCAATTCCGGAGACAAAGAGTAACTCACTCGGTTTCAGCTGCAACGCTACCAGGGCTTGTTTAACTGCCTCTTGAATGGCGAAGTTCCCGCATCCCGGGCACCATGCCGTCTCGTACTTGCCGAAATCATCAACTGTTACCATGTCGACCTCGCTTTCAAATCCGTTCAACGGCTCAATTCATGAAGAATCGACTCCGGCGTCAGCGGGAGTCCGTCATATCGAAGGACCTTTCTTTCGATATGGAATCCGGCCTCTCTTCGAATCAGCCGTGCCAGCTGTCCCAGGGCATTTCCTTCCACGGAAACCACCTCCCGGGCTGACTTGAGGTAATCAATGAACTGCTCAGGCATCATGGGCCACACCTGAGAAAAATGGAGCGTGGCGACCCTTTCCCCGCCGGACTTCATACGCGAAGCCGCTTCCGTTACCGCCCCCTTGCTCGAACCCCACGATACGAGCAAGAGACCCGGTTTGGCTTCACCCTCAAAATCCGGCGCAATGACCTCAGATCGAACCCCTGCCCCCTTTCTGAGCCGCTTCTCCACCATCCGCGGGCTTATGGCAAGATCCTCAGTAAGGTGACCGTCTTCTGTATGTTCATCGCTGTCTGCCACCACAAGCTGCTTGCTCAACCCCGGCAATAAACGCGGTGAGATGCCGGTTTCGGTTAGGGCATATCGCAGATACGGCGATGTCCCGGCTGCTTTTTGAGCGGCCTTAACAGGAGTCAAGCCTTCAAGTTCAAAAGGCGGAATTGCCCGGTAGGAATCGGCCAGAAACTGGTCGGTGAGCAGAAACATAGGGCCCTGATACCGCTCGGCCAATTTAAAGGCCTTTCGGGTTAGATGAAAGCACTGTTCTATCGTGCCGGGCGAGAAAATGGCGCGAGGAAACTCGCCGTGACCAGAGTGCAGTACGAACTCGAGGTCTGCCTGTGCCGTTCGCGTCGGAAGTCCTGTGGCCGGCCCAGGCCTCTGAGCAACCACGATCACGACCGGTGTCTCGGTCATGGCAGCCAGGCTGACGCCTTCAACCATGAGTGCAAAACCGCCTCCAGAGGTGGCTACCATGCTCGGAGCGCCGGCAAATGAGGCCCCTATCGCCATATTAATGGCTGCGATTTCATCTTCCGCCTGTTCAACTACCAAACCCATCTTGCCGGCGTTGGCTGCCAGATTAAGTCCAATGGAAGTCGATGGGGTCATGGGATAAAAGGAGAAAAAACGAACCCCTGCTGAGAGGGCGCCGAGTGCGACAGCCTCATTTCCATTCATCATCAGGCGCTGAGGAGGATTGGGGACCGCCGGAAGTCTGCACCCGGATCTATTCTGTGTAGACGTCCAGTTTGCGCCTGCTTTCAGCGCACGCCGATTCTCCGCGGCCAGGCCCTTGTCCTTCTTCCCGAAAAAATCATCCACTGTGTCTGCTACCACCCCCTCGTCCAAGCCTAAAAGAGAGCAAAGCACGCCGAGGGCAGCAACATTTGTGAACCGCTCTTTACCGAATTCCTTGTAGGGGACGCTCAGAAACCGTTCCCCGTCCATGCCCAAGGCCGTATCAACCACAATCAACCCATCAGGGGATAGGTCATGCCGGTGCAGGGTAACGGTGTCCCTATCAAAAGCAATAAGCAGTTCTACCGGCTCCTTGGGCGCTACAACCTCATCTATCCCCACCCGTATGGCATAGGTATTGTGCCCACCTCGGATGCGAGACTGGTAGCTCTGTGTTACAAGCATAAAATAGCCACTGCGGACAAGGCATTTAGCCAGCAGCTGTCCGACGGTGACCAATCCCTGACCGGCTTCTCCGCCGATAAGTATGTTCAAGGTAGCGTCTTTCATCTCATGCTCCCCATTCCAGCCCTACCGCGTCGCACGTCAAGACGCTCTTGCCAAAAAACCATGCAGCCCCATCGGGAATTCAAAACTTCCTACCCGATAAGACCGCATGGTGATTGCTCTCATTGTAGATCATCCACCTCATGCACGTAAGTTCTGAAGAGCCCTTGCCAGGTGCAACGGGGGCCTATGGTACAAACTCTTGTAAGTTTCTTTGGCCTATTCGCACAAACTCACGATTGGGCCTTCCACAGCCCGTGCAGATTGCAATGCTCTCGAGCCGTTACCTGTTGTGCGTCGATAACAAACGTTGCTTCCGGGGCATCCCCTGGTTTCAGGAACTGACGGTATGCCTTGCCGTTAGCAATGAGTTCGATCCACTCAATGTAATGCTTTTCCTCCATGGGATGTGGGACGCTGCCGACCTTGACCCTGATCCCCTTTGCAGTCTTCTCGATCACCGGAACATGCTTCTCTTTGGCAGCATCCACCGAGCCCTCCACGAGAAGTTTCATCGGCTCTCCACAGCACACGAGCTCACCTGCCCCTTCGTGGAGAACCTCTACTATGTTTCCGCAGACTTCACATTTGTAAACCTGCAATCTCTCTGTCATCTCCTTTTCCTCCTTTGTTAAGGGTGAATTAGTTTGCATCGCTCAAAAGGGTCCGCACGCATACCATACAGCGCTCATTCAGTAACTAAAGAGACTAAAGCGGCTTTCGTGAGGCACTGTTTCATAAACAGCTCCTGCAGGCACTGCAGTGAAGCTCCCCGCGCTAACAGTATGCCCTTGGTCCCCATTTAGAATTGTCAAATATCCGATTACCTTTTTCAAGCTCTTTTTTGGACTGTTTTCCAGATTAACGTCCGATTCCGGTTCATCCAAGAGCAAAAAGGCCTGATTCCTGGCCATGAGTTGCAAAAGCTCTGACCTCTTGATCTCCCGATCCGAAAAACCGTCGCTCAGAACTCGGTAGAGGATGCCTCAAAACCGAGTTTATGGGCCATAGATGTAACATCTCTTTACCCCTCACCACGGATTACCAGCATCCGCATCATCTTGATTCCTTTAATAGTGGTGGCCTTTACTGCGACAACAAAATCCTCGATGGACAAGATTTATTCTTTCCACTGTCTGCCCCCAGCAGTCTCCTGATAAAACTCGAGGTCGTCGAATTCGTGGCAACCGGTAACCGCCGCACTTGCTTACGGAAAATCCTGATGCAAATTGTCACGGGCAAGAGGGCCGCACAATGCCCCCTAAACCAAATACTACTTTAGCATTGTCTCCAGTTTCGCCCTTTCTTCTTTTGGGCCACCTTCCAGGTTTCTTATATTCATCGATTTCATGATGTCGTACGTTCCATCTTCGAAAAACACCGGAACGTGCTGCACGTAATCGATGTTCTCGCAACATCCAGAAGCAAAGAAGTGACCGGGCTTGTTACCCTGTTTCACCTTCCCCCTTATCTCTTCATAGTCCTTCCTTGAGATAATCAAACCCTTATGACCGGTGAGGCTTCTCACCATAGCACCGTGCTCAAACAGGACCTTTCTGGCCATACTCCATTCCTCACAGCTGCTCTTTCACATAAGCGAATCCGATTTCCTTAAACTAAAATAGGTATCCGGTCGTATTGCATCAAGGGATTCTAGCGAAATTTTTTCATCAGAACTCCGTCCTCTTGGATTTCCAACACCAAACTCCTTAAAGGAGACAGTTCGGTTTCATCACATTCCTCTAAAATTCCCCTCAGCGATCCCAGTGCAGGCTGGACATACTCGAGAAATTGTTTCTTCCCCTGGACCTCACTCAAGTATGAGAAGGCACCCAATATTTGGAGATTCCTCTGTAGGGCGAGGTATGGGTAATATCTGGTAAAACCGGCGGCACTCCCGGGAAGACGCTGCTCAAGGATTTCTACATAGTAGTTGTATAGACCCATTCTATCATCTTCCGTTAATCCGACATAGGGATCAATCAACAGGGAGGCAAGGTCATATTGGAGAGGCCCCAAGCGGGCCCCTTGCCAATCTACCACTCCAATTCTATCACCGTTTACGATGAGGTTTCTGGATTGGAAATCCCGGTAGAGAACGAAATCCTTGTCTGCCAGAGAGGCATGATATGAAAGGTGTTCAAAGCAAAATCTTAAATAGGAGAGATCTTCCTTGAGCCCGAGAAGCCCCTGCAGAAAATACGTACGAAAATAATCGGACTCAAATCTCTCCATCAGAACCCTGTCATATGTTTGAGTATGATAACACCATCCGGGATCAAAGCCCTCTCTCCCGACAAGTTGAATCCTTATCAGGAGTTCAATGACCGTTCTGTACAGATCCATGTGATCATCTGAACTGAGAGCAACCTCCTGAAGATTCCTCCGCCCCAGATCCTCCATGATAAACCAGCCATTATCGAGATCATATCGGTACATTGCGGGCACCGGTATTCCTTTCCCATGGAGGTGGCTGCCTATCTTCAGGTATGAATAGTTTTCCCTTTTTACGTTTTCATCCCCTGGTGGATTCGCCATTACTATATACGAGACCTGATCATTGCTGAGGCGATAAAAAAACCTCCGTGACCCATCGGCAGGCACCCTTTCACATGTAAACGCGCTATAGGCAAGAGAGATCTCATCCAGGTAGGTTCTTACGAATTCTTCCAGGTTCATCTTTTAAAACAGTAAAGAATCAGCGCCCAAAGGACGTGCCCTTGATCTGCCTCCAAAGGGGGTTTATGAAGATTGTCAATCATGCCAAATTTTTTCTGGAGTAATGGAATAATGGAGTAATGGAATAATGGAAAACAGGGTTATAGTGCGCATCTTCAACAGATTCTGGTAGCTTCCAAGGCCCACATATCCCTTTGCCCCCGAGATCAATACTCCAATACTCCACCAATGCTCCTGTTACCTTCAGGCAGAGCCAATTACTACTGAGAGTATCAAATACTCTGCACTTCCGGTAGGGTCATAAGGTTATTTCTGCTGTGACTGGTGGGAGGCCGCTGTTCTTTTCACGGCGTATCAGTGGGGGAAGCCGCAGCTCTCCCGCTCCAAAGGAGTGGGAGAGAATGCGGAGGGGGCAAGCCTGCCCGCCATCGCGAGCCGCTCAGGCGAGGCGGGCGGGACTCCCCCGTTGATACGTCGTAGAAAAGACCAAGCCGGGAGCCTTGGAACAGAAGAAAAGACCTTATGACCATCCCACAACCTCGTCGGCTATGTCCAATGCAAACAATACTATGTTCTGCTTAGTAACTCTGACCACGCCCAAAGCACTCGGTTTCACGCCTTAGAATAAAGGTTATCCCACCGCAACAGCGCCAATAAGGTCCGTCTCCACAATAATCCCCGATGCGACAACACTGTCGATTACCCTGACTCCCTCTCTCACAATCACATCAGACCAGAGAACCGACCTCTCCACGAGGGCACCCTTTTCAACGGTACACCTCTTCCCGAGGACCGCCCATTCTGCCAGGGTTGCATCAGGGTCTATGTGGCACTCAGAGTCAACAGCTACCTTGTGGTCTGGCACAAAATGCCGATTCGACCGCAAATAATCGGGTATCGTGCCTATATCAAACCAGCTGTGCCCGGTAGCCCGGTAACCCCTGATAGGCCTTGCCTCATGTATGAGCCTTTTATAGCAACGTATTATACTATGGTTTCGGTTTTCAGGCATAAGCTCGAGTACCTCAGGGTTCATTACCTGGATGCCGGTAAAGGCCAGTGCCCCTTTCACGTTCGTACCTCTCTCAATTGCAAGAATATTCATGTCATCGTCTACCATGATCTTATTGTGCACGGGGAAGTCATGGAGTACCAGGGTAAGGAGATTTTCCCGTTTCAGGTGGTAGTCGTAAACCTTTCGCAGGTCGATGTCGGTCAAGATATCGCCATTGATGACGATAAAGGGGCCTTGATCCCAAAAACCCCGGGTATTCTTGATGCCACCGCCGGTGCCCAGGATCTTCTTTTCGACCCTGACCTCCACCGGTGCGCCGAATTCATTGTCACCTTTCAGGTAATCGACCACCTTCTGATAGTGATGATGGGCATTGACTATTATCTCTTCAACGCCATGGCTTATAAGAAAGGTTATGAGCCTGTCGAGTACCGGCTTGTTAGCGACGGGGACCAGCGCTTTCGGACATATTTCAGTTAAAGGCTTCAGTCTCGTTCCTTCACCGGCTGCGAGGATCATGGCTTTCATAGCCGTGCCTTTTTGATTGCAATTCTCTTTAACTCGTTATACATGAATAATGGTGCTTATCGGGTTTCTCATGTTCATCTGGTGCCGGGATTACCCGGCAGAAAAAGATCGATTTGCAGCATGGCAAGTCACGATTAATCGAAAAGCTCCACTCTATAAGATGAGAACTTACTCCATACCGCGGGCAAATACAAACGCTAAAGCCTCCGAAAAGAACCCGGCAAGCCCGATAGACCAAGTGAACCATACAAACCGGTGATCATGAATCCCACGCTTGATGTTACAGAGCTCACTCAGAACATTGGCCGGCTCTTCGTAACAGGCCTTGCAGGTCCTGAAGTTGACGCAGACACCGTGAATCTTATCAGAAGGTACCACCTCGGTGGCATCATTATTTTTTCGCGAAATGTGAGAGAACCCCTCCAATTGGCCCGGCTGTGCAGAGATCTACAGAAGGTATCGATGGAAAACAGCGGTTTTCCGTTGCTTCTGGCAATTGATCAAGAGGGTGGCAGGGTGGCGCGACTGAAACCGCCCTTTGCCCAGTTCCCCGGGAATGAAGCTATAGGCAATAGCCCGAATCCAGAGAAAAGCGCCTTTCATTATGCCAGCATAACCGCCAAAGAAATGACTCTTGTGGGGCTTAACATGAATTTGGCCCCTGTTTTGGATGTAACCCAACCGGATATGGACTCGCACCTCCTGGGGCGCACCTTTTCTCATGACCCTTCGGTGGTAGCCAGGTTGGGGGAGATCGTGATCAAAGCCTTGCAGCAAGGCGGCGTAATGGCTGTTGCCAAGCACTTTCCCGGTTTGGGCCGTTCGAATCTGGATCCCCACCGGGACCTCCCCACTGTTGAGGCTCCTCTTGAGGAAATGGATTCAATTCACCTTCCTCCTTTTGCTGCTGCCGTAACGGCCCGTGTATCTGCCATAATGACCTCCCATGCCGTTTATCCGGCTCTAGAGCCCGGTGTTCCAGCCACGCTCTCCCGAAACATTATTTCTAAACTCTTGAGAGAAAAAATGAGTTTTGGCGGGCTGATCATCTCAGATGACCTGGAGATGGGGGCGATAGCAAAAGAAAAGGAATTGCCCGAAGCCACGGCAGAGGCCTTTAAGGCCGGCGTTGATATCTTGCTCATCTGCAGCAATCAAAAGCTTGTGATTGCCAGCATAGAGGGTATAAGAGATAAAGTGCTCAGGGGGCAAATCCCTGAGGAGAGACTGCAGGATTCCCTGAGAAGGATCCAAAAATATAAAAAGCGCTTTCTCTATCCATACCAGGAGGTCTCCTTAACGGCTGTGGAGGAATATTTCGGGAACGTAGCCGACCTTTGAATATGATGGCCTTTCTTTTCGAAGAATACCTCGCGGAAGCCCATCTTTCTCCGATCTTAACCCTCGGCTGAGTATCATGCCGGCGTCGATTCGAAAATCTTTATCTCTTGGGTGCTTCGCTGAACGAACTACCCCAGGCAACCTTATGCACTATGGGTTTTCCCCTTGACACATGAGCCTGCCTCTTCCTATACTCGGCCCGCCAGGAAGCGAGCTTTTGTCACTTTAGTATGAATTAGCGCCCCGTATCACAAAATGAAGCTCCCCGCAGCCCCGCAAAGCGGGGCCTCCGCCATGGTTCAGGCGGACAAGTCCAAAGGCGGATAAATCTACGCTTCGCTTGGACAAGTCGGCGACGCGCCAAAGCCGCTATGGCGACGGTGCGCTGCAGGGTATTCTGGGGAAGACGAATAAACCACTCAGTGGTTGTTAGCTATTTACCCATGGCAGAGGTTACCGAATGAGAACTGCAAGGAGGAAGATATGAAGGTACCGATTATTTCAGCACGTGGCGCACCGTACGATCTGGGATTTCAGCATGGTAGCCAGGCCAAAAAGGCAATTGAGGATAATGTCCGATTCTATATGAGCCT
>DATKZQ010000136.1:0-51370 GCA_035527895.1 Desulfatiglandales bacterium | reverse complement strand
GGTAGTGAATGCCCAGACGTAGGGAACGTTGAGAGGAGAGCTTTTTCCATTGCTATTTTTTTTGCTCATGAGCTATAGGTCATTTTTTACCAATAGCTTTGTGTTTATATGAAATAACCTCAGCGGTCAATAGCCTGTTTTTCATGAGATAACCTGACAGAAGCGAGAATGAGAACGGAGGTCACTCTCTCCACGCTGCTGTCTGCTCTCACCTTTTGCTTCTGGACATATCTGATAGGCTCTCTGGGCGCATAGCATCCGTATGCCCAGTTGAAATCCGTTTGTTTGAATTCCTGGCACAGAAACCATGTTTTTGGTTGACCCTCACCGGAGTTCGTTGCTAATGTGAATGGGCAACTGGCTGCCCTGCGTCTTACGGCAACGAAAACCCTTGGAAGTGGTTGGATGGCCAATCCGAGATGAGAAGCTCGCGCCAGGACGAAGGATTCCCTATCAGATGGCTAGAATGTATCTTTTCCCGACCTTGCTGTGAACCAGTGACACCCGATTTCCATTTCCAGGCTCTCTGTTCAAATAGCAACTCCTATAACCCTAGCAGGTTCTGCTGCGAAGCCAGGCAGGGGATGAGTTAAAGGGTCTTTCCTATGGGCCCATTGGCAATATAAACCTTTTGGAGAAGAAAGGAGGATTGCTGTGAAAACACGTAGCCTCAAAAAAATCAGTGTGGTTCTGGGTGCTTTGCTAGCCCTTGTCCTGACATTGGGCCTATCAAGCGCTCCGGCAGCGGACAAGATAACCATCAAGTTGACCACGGTCCAGATGCCGAAACAGCAAATGGGCAAGGGTGCCCAGCAGCTGGCAACGATCGTGAAAAAGGAGTTGGGAGAAAAGGTTGAAATAAAGGTATATCCGTCCGCGCAGCTTTACGGCGGCAAGGAGGAAATCGAAGCCCTCATGCGAGGGGAAATCGAGATGTGCTTTCCGATCGGCTCACAGTTGGAAAACGTGGATCCTGCTTTGCAGCTCTTCAAACTCCCATTTATTTTTCCCAGCGCCCATGTGGCCTATAAGGTCCTGGATAGCGACATCGGCACGGCCCTAATGAAAAAAGTCCTGGATAGAAATATCCTCTCCCTCGGCATATTCACCTCGGGCAATGTCCTCTTTGCCAATTCAAAACGGCCCCTGCTGATGCCGGAGGATTTCAAGGGCCTGAAGATGAGATCCTTCGGCCGCATGGGAAAAGACACCCTGCAGGCCTTAGGGGCAACGGCCGTGGTGACCGCCTCGGAAGAAACCTTCAGTGCCCTTCAGCAGGGTGTCATAGACGGCATGTCTACTCCCAACTCCGTCTATCTTCTGCGCAAGTACAATACGGTCCAGAAATACGTGACGGACGGGGGGATGGTGAACTTCACGAACGGCTATCTCCTTGCAAACGCCAAATTCTGGAACGGGTTGCCCGGTGATGTTAGGACGCCGCTAAAGGCGATTATAGATAAGGTCATTGCCGATATGAGAAAGGAGATGGATGAAGAAAACATTAAGATTAATGAGCGGATCAAAAAGACGGGAAATGAGCTCTTCATCTTGACCCCGGAACAGGTGGCCGCATGGGAAAAGGCCTTGCAAGTTGTTTACACAAAATACGGTCCGGAGATAGGCGAGGACATGATCAAGAAGGTGCAGGATAGGGTGAAGGAGTTGAGCCGCTAGAGAGACCGGCGTGGACGTGTGTGCTTCATCCGGCACACACGTCTCCTCAAAGGACCGAAACATGGAAAACCTCATCCGGAAATGGGACTGGTTTGAGGGCAAGGCTTGTGCCATCCTCTTAGGAATTGCCGTCACTCTGGCCTTCTACGAGATTCTATCACGCTATTTTTTCTACACCTCCGTGGACTGGTCATCCGACATTATCCTCTATGTCATCGCCTTGAGCACCGTCCTGGGTACGAGCAAACTGATCAAGGACGACGGCCATGTGGGGGTAGCGATTCTTCCAACCTTGCTCAAAGAGGATCGCCGCGCCGTTCTTCATTTCCTGAATGCCTTTCTTTGCCTCGTGTTCACCATCCTAGTGATCTACTCGGGGGTGCAGCAAGTCTGTGAAGCGTATGTGAACGGCATTACCGGCACGACTTCCATGAGACTTCCCCTTTGGATTCCCTATCTAGTCATGCCCATCGGAGGGGTGCTCTTTTCCTTACGCCTTATCGAGCGTATGGTTTCTTTTTTCCCCCAACTCGGCCTGAAGAAGATCTTTGGCGATCCTCTGTTCTTTGCATATCTCTTTTTCTGCGTGAGTCTTTGGGCCCTCTTCAAATGGGATTTCAGCCCCACGTTCATCCTTATTTTTGGGTTGCTTGTGCTGCTCATTCTGGGCGTTCCTATCGCCTTTGCCCTGGGGATCATTTCCTTGTCGGTGATATATTTTCTCGACCTGCTCCCCCTTGCCGGTATGGCGCCGAAGATGTTTGAGAGCATAACAAAGTTCTCTTATTTGGCCATCCCATTTTTCATCCTCAGCGGGACCTTTATGACACGAGGCGGGATCGCAAAGCCGCTCCTAAATTTTGCCGACGAACTCCTGAAATGGGTGAGCGGGGGATTTGCCATCGCAGTCATGTTCGCCTGTCTCATCTTCTCCGCCCTCTCAGGGGCAAGTGCGGCCATAGCCGCGGCCCTGGGAATCATGGCCGTGCCCGTCATGGTGGAGAAAGGGTACCCTAAACGCCTGAGCCTCGGGATACTCTCTGCGGGCGGTACCCTCGGGGTGCTGATCCCACCCAGTACCATCCTTATCCTGTACGGCGCCATCAGCGGGGAATCCATCGCCGACCTCTTCAAGGCCGGCTTCTTTCCAGGGTTTCTCATAGGGTTTGCCCTGTGCGTTCTGATCTACATAATCTGTAAGATGAAAGGGTACGGCAGGAAAAGGCATGGCGAGGGGTTTAAGTGGGAGAACCTGTTGCAAAGTCTCCTGAAGGCGTCATGGGCTATCCTGATGCCTTTCATCATCCTGGGCGGGATCTATACCGGAGTTTTCACCCCCACTGAGGCTGCGGCCGTTTCCGTCTTTTATGCCGTGGTGGTCTGCTCCCTGACCTACAAGAGGCTTAAACCGAAGGATATCCTGGAAGTGCTGGAGGAATCTTTGAAGCTCAATTCGCTCATCTATTTCATCATCATGACGAGCACCCTCTTGAGCTTCCTGGTCACCATGGAGCAGTTCTCCAACAAGATTCTCGAATTCGTCATCAGCATGAACATGGCCACGTGGTTATTTCTGCTGATCGTAAACGTTTCGATATTCATCATGGGGTGTTTCCTCAGTCCCGGGGCCATCATGCTCATGGTGGTCCCCATCCTCCACCCGATCCTGGGGGATCTCAATATCCACCCTATTCACCTAGGGATCCTCCTGACGATCAACATGGAGCTTGCCTTCATCACACCCCCCTTCGGCATGAACCTGTTTGTCCTGAGTGCCGTATGCGATGAACCCGTCATGGAGGTCGTCAAAGGACACATTCCCTTTTTGGCTGTCCTTTTCGCATCCCTCATCATCATCTCTTATGTCCCTGCTGTGAGTCTCCTTCTCATAGAATAATGACCGGCGGAATCGGATGAAGTGAGCATGCGGTAAAGAAACCAATAAATGTAAGGAGTCAACGAGTATGAAATACACGGCTGTTGAAAAAATCCTCATGAACCACTCGGCTGAACCCGTGAAAAGTGTAGAGCCCGGTGATTTTGTTACTGCTTATGTCGACTATGCAGGAATGCATGAAGGGGTGGACGCGCGCAAGTTCGAGCAGTTTACTGCTTTAGGAGAAATGACGGGCGTGTTCGATCCCGAGAAAGTAGGGATGTATCTGAGCCACCATTTCTGCACCGCTCATAGCGACGAGCTGGCGGAAAACCAAAAGCATACCAGGGAATGGGCAAAGAAGCTCGGCATCAAGGTGTATGACTTTGGCACCGGAATCGCTCATATCCAGATCATGGAGCGGGGCCTCGTCTACCCCGGTGCCCTGGCTGTGTTTGGGGACTCCCACACCACCGCCTATGGAGCGGTTGGGGCCATGTCAGCCCAGGCAGGGATCGAGATGTCGGAGGTGTTCCTTACGGGAAAACTCTGGTTCAAGGTTCCCGTCAACCACAAATACGTGATAGAGGGAAAAACAAAGGAAGGTGTCTACCCCAGGGACGTCATACAGCATATTGTCGGCAAAGTGGGTATGGATGCCTCGGTGTATGCAGCCATCGAGTGGGACGGCCCATATATCCATTCGCTCCCTGTTCCCCTGAGATTCCCTTTTACGCTCATGTCCGTGGAGCTCGGTGCAAAGTGCAGCTTCATTGAGCCCGATGACATAACCCTTGAATACCTCAAGGGCAGGGTCACCAGACAGTTCGAGGTCGTGAAGAGCGATGTAGGGGCTGTTTACGAAAAGACCTATCGGTTTGATGTCACTGATCTCGAGCCGCAGATCTGTATGCCTTCATCTCCCGAGAACACAGGGCCCCTTTCGGGGGCCTTGGGTGTGCCGATCGACCAGGTGTGTATCGGAACGTGCACCGGCGGCAGCATCTATGATTATAGAGAGGCGGCAAGAATCCTCAAAGGTAAAACAGTTACATCTCGTACACTCATTATCCCTGCCACCAGGGAGGTTCTCCAGCACTGTGCAGGGGAGGGATTGCTCGATATCTTTGTTCAGAGCGGCTGCGACCTATTCCCGGCTTACTGCGGCACGTGCCAGACCCTCAGCATCGGCCACCTCGCACCCGGCGAGATACAAATGCACCCGGGGCCAAGAAACTGGGTCGGGAGGACCGCCGAAGGCTCCTATGCCTACCTCGCATCTCCTGCTACGTGTGCTGCAACAGCCATTAATGGAAGAATTACCGATCCTCGTGATTACTTATAGGAGACAGCAACTATGGACAGCAAAGAGAAGGATAAGGAATGGATCGTTGAGGGGACTGTTTGGAAGGTCGGCAATGACGTCAACACTGAGAGCATTACGCCCAGTAAATGGCTCCATGAGGGTCATGATCTCCTCATGGAACATATCGGCGAGATCCTTATGCCCGACTTTCCGAAAAAGGTCAAGAAAGGTGATATCTGGGTAGGAGGAACAAACCTTGGTTGTTCCTCATCGAGGAATGCTCCCCTCTTCCTTAAGGACAAGGGGATTGGCGCTATCATCTGCAATAGCGCTTCGCGAATCTTCTATCGCAATGCAGTCAATTCAGGGCTTCCCATCTTCGGAATCGGCAAAGACGTTGAAAAGGTACGGATGGGTGACAAGGTCCGGGTCAACGTGAGAACCGGTGAAATCAAGAATTTGACTACCGGCGAAGAGGTCAAGGCAAAAGCGCTCCCAGACTTTATTATGAACATTTTGGAAGCTGGTGGTATCAACCAGTACATAGTGAGCAGGAAGAGCGAATATAAACTTCTCAAATAGAGGAAATCGATGAGCAATGGAAATCTCAACCTCAGAAAGGCCGTGGAAGCATTACGACAAAGGGGACTTGACGGGTTGATCATCTATTCGAGTGGTACCTGCAGCATTTTGCATGCGAGCTATTTGCACTACTTTTCAGAGTGTAAGCCCCTTGGGCCTCACAATGCAGCCCTTGTCTCAAAGGCCGGAGATGTTGCCCTTTTGGTTGAACCACCGTGGGACGCGTTGCGAAACTCCCGGATCAGCTGGATCAGCGAGGTACGAGGGAGCGCCGATTTTACAAAAGACTTGCTTGCTATAATGCGGCAATTCAAGATTACGGGGTCCGTCGGTCTTGTCGGCTCCCGAGAGATGACGATCAATATCTATAGCGCCGTTGAACATAAAGCCAGTGTCGTCTCGGCCGATGACATTATAGAAGAAATCGCTCGAGAAAAGACGCCCGATGAGCTGGAGAATGTCAAAAAAACAGCTCGCATCGCCGATCTCGGCTTCAATGCCTTTCTAGAACATTCCCGTGCAGGAATCCGGGAATATGAACTCGTTGCGGAGATGGAATACGCGATGCGTCGGGCTGGAGCCGATGACATCTTTATCCTCATAAGCTCTGGCGAACACAACTACGAAATGCACGAGCCCACCGACAGGAGGCTGAGGAAAGGAGATATTGTCATCGGAGAGATTACGCCCATCTGCGAGGGCCAGTTTATTCAGCTCTGCAGGACGGTCGTGCTCGGCAAGCCAAGTCCCCTCCTGGTTGAAAAATACGATATGCTGCTTAAGGCATTCCACGAATCGCTCAAAACGGTGAGGCCAGGCAGCCCAGCGGGGGCATTATCTCAAGCGATGAATAAGGTCATCAGCGATGCAGGGTATGCCGAATACTGCTATCCCCCTTACATGAGGGCCCGCGGACATGGGTTTGGGGTAGGCTCTATTGCGCCGGGTGCGGTTATTGATGATGATACCAAGGTCGACCTCCAAGAAAACCAGGTAATCGTCGTGCACCCCAATCAATACCTCCCCGAAACAGGGTATTTGGCCTGCGGTGAAACGGTACTCGTTACACAGGATGGGATGGAGCGTCTTTCCGAAACGGAAACCAGGCTCTATAGCAAAGAGGTATGAGTATGGAAACGAGGCAGCCCTCGTTACGCATAGGCCGGAATGTGTGGGATCCAATCAACATGCCGGAGGCGGAGTTTCAGCAACGAGTGCGGGAAATCAGACGGAAAATGAAACAAAGGGGTCTTGATATTCTCCTCGTCTACTCCAATGGCTTCAATGACTGCGGCAACACCTGTTATGTTAGTAACTACGGCATTCGGCTCCCCAGAGGGGTGCTCGTTGCACTCCCCCTGAACGGCGAGCCAGTCTTGTTTTTCGAGGGCTCTTCCCGTGGCTTGCCATTTGCGAAAACCACGACCTGGATCAGTGATATCAGGCCTTGCGGTGATGTTGCTAAAGAGTGTGCCAAGTACTTGAGCGAAAATAACCTGGTCTCTTCATCCATTGGCCTCGTAGGGCTCAAACACCAGATGCCCCACCGCCAATTTAGATCACTGGCTGAGGCGCTCAAGGAATGCACGGTCGATGACGCCGACTCCATGTTGCAAGATTTGCGCATGGTTAAGTCTCAGAGGGAATGCGATCAGATCCGCCGGTCCTCCCGCATAGTGAAGCATGTCTTCGACTTCCTCGCTAATGCCGCGATACCCCATATGAATGAAACGGCTGTCGAGGCGGCCATTTACAGAGAGGCTCGCCTGGCAGGTGCAGAGGATGTACGAATACTCTTCTCAAACCCAGGCGAAGATCAATGGGCTCTCAGGCTCCCCGAAGATGCAACGGTAGCCGAAGGCCAGACCTTCATTGTCTATCTGGCGGCTGCCTTTGAGCGGTATTGGGCAGAGGCTATCAGAACCTTCGTGGTTCAGAATGGCTCGTTTGAGGAACCTGAACTTGAAAACGCTGAAGCGCTCTTTAAGCGAATCGCCGATGAAATAAAGCCGGGCAAAGCAGTGTCTCAGTTTTGCGGAGAAGCTATCAAAGAGATTCAAGAAGACGGTTTCGGGCTTATTTCGGAATATGGCTTTGGAGGAGGAATAGGCCTTAGTTTGAACGAACCTCCTGCTATCACCCAAGTACACGCGAACGATCTTAAGGAAGGCATGTGCCTGGCGCTGCGTCTTGCACTAAAGGATAAAAGTCTTGGCGGTATCATGACCGCGAATACCTTGGTTGTAAAGAGATCTGGTGCTGAGCTGCTAACCGCCTCGGTCGGCACTTTGAACAAACCATAAGGAACAGGCGATTTGGCACAAAAATATCCGACGAAACAATGCGATGTCCTGGTCATCGGGGGCGGCGGGAGCGGAGCACTCGCCGCTGTCGAAGCTTCGAAGCATCGAAATCTCAAAATCATCCTCGCAAGCAAAGGCCCTGTCGGTGGCAGCGGACTAACGCCAACGGCCAATGGAGGCACTGCATTCCACAGTTCACCGGAGGCAACCTTCAAGGACATGGTCACAGGGGGCTGTTTCCTCAATGATCAACGGTTGGTCTGGTATATGGCCAGCCAGGCTGAAGGGGCCATCGAAAAAATCAGGGAATTCGACGTTTCCATCACGCGCATCAGGGACATCTCCGTGTGTGTACCGCCTGGAGAACTCTTGACAAAACTGAGAAAGCTCATCATTCAGTCGCCCGGCATCGAGCTTCTGGAGGATACGCTTGTCACTGGTCTCATAAAAACTAACGGGAATATTTCGGGGGTAACGGCTTTAGACCTTACGACAGGGGCCTTTTTCGTTATTCAAGCCAAGGCGGTCGTCCTCGCCACCGGAGGCCTCGTTGGCGAACTGTACCCCCGCACCAGCAATAACCCTTTCGGCATAAATACGGATTCATCGGGAACGGGCCATGCTATGGCCTATCTGGCGGGGGCGGAGCTGATCGATATGGAAATGATCCAGTTCGTTCCAATCCCAGCAAACCCCAGCTGTCTGAACCTCCGGTATTTTCCCGACTTTTGGGAGGGTCCTTACATCAATCGCCACGGTGAAATCGTGGAATCCAATGTAGGCTCTTACCAGGGAAAGTCTTATTCCCATCTGTTTGTGCAAAAGCTCTATAGGGAACTTGAAAAGGGCAACGGCCCTCTGTTCATAGACCAACGAAACCTGAAAAAGCCTTCTGCCGGGCCTAAGATCAGGAGCTGGCATCAAAGGAGAAGATTAATCAGCAAGCTCGGAATCGATCCCCACGAAAACAAAATAGAGATCACTATTGGTTCACACTTCGGTATGGGCGGTATACGGGTTAACGAGAAAACGGAGACTACCATCCCGGGGCTTTTTGCAGCAGGAGAAGTCATGGGAGGTCTTCATGGCGGGTTGCGGATGGCCGGTTACAGCTTCACCCAGATGATTGTGTTTGGCTTTAAAGCGGGCAAGCAGGCGGCTCAATACGCGTTAGAAAAACATTTCCTTGAGGTGCCTGATCCGGAGGTCGATGTCGAAAAGAAAAGAGTCTTTGGGTTTCTTCTGTCGAAAGACGATCAGGTATTCGCCCGTGATCTCAAAAGGCAGTTGCAGCAAATCATGCAACATGATGTCTTTGTCATAAGAGACAGGAATGGCCTTGAGGAGGCAAAACGAGGCATACTTTCCATTAAGTCGCGTATCCCAGCCCTTATCGTCCCCGACTTCAAAAGCTTCAATCTCGAGTGGGCGAGGGCGATCGAGTTTTCTCTCATGATTGAGGCAGCCCATGTAATTGTCGAAAGCGCACTGGCACGAGAGGAAAGCCGTGGTTTTCACTTCCGAAGTGACTTTCCTGGCCAGGATAATCAGAGGTGGTTAAGGCATACCGTTATAAAACGACACAAAAACCAGCTCGCCTTAGATCTCTCACCTGTCGAGCTCTATAAAATGAACCCGGAGGTCCAGGCATGAGCGGCTCTATTACCGTTAAGGTCTTTCGCTTTGATCCCAGCACAGATCAAAGACCGTACTTCAAGGAATACCAACTGGTTGCAGAGGAAAAGATGTCTGCGCTGGTAATCCTGAATCGCATACAGCATGAGATCGACCCAACCCTCAGCTTTAGAAACTACTGTTGTGGCCTTCAGATGTGTCGATCCTGCCTCATGAAAATAGATCATAAGAAAAGGTTTGCCTGCCTGACGCTCGTGAAACCAGGCGAAAGCGTCATCATAGAGCCTGCAACCTTTCCCGATTCCCATATCAAGGATCTGGCTGTCAAACCGAGCAACAAGGAGTAATCGCGATGATGACGATTGCAGAGAAGATACTGGCACGGGCATCGGGTAAGAGCACGGTATCGCCCCATGATTATGTGACCGCAAAGATCGATATGGCGATGATGCCCGAGATGTTTCGGCTGTTGCCTGGACTGCTGGCCCAAGCTGGCATCCAAGAAGATGTATTCCGAATATGGGCCCCTGAGAGATTCGTCGTGGTGCTAGATCACAGGGTGCCACCATTCTCAGTTGCAACTGCAGAGAATCATAAACTCATGCGGGAGTTTGCCAAAAGCCTCAAGGTAAAATACTTCTACGACGTCTTTCCTGGGATCTGTCACCAGATCATGCACGAAAAGGGGCATGTACGGCCCGGCGAGCTCATCGTGGGCGCCGATTCCCATACGACCACCTATGGGGCACTCAATGCCGCATCCACCGGCATCGGCGCCTCGGAGATGGCCTATGTAATCCAGACCGGCGAACTCTGGTTCCGTGTCCCTGAAACCATTAAGTTTGAGATCGACGGTAGGCTACCGGATTTCGTCTCCTCCAAAGACGTGATTCTCTCTATCGCGGGGAAATACGGCCCCGATATCGCTGAATACAAGGCCATTGAGTGGACCGGGCAGGTGATTGATGCGATGAGCATCGATGGAAGACTGACCATGGGCAATATGTCCGTCGAATTGGGGGCCAAGTTCGGTCTATTTAAAGCCGATCAGAAGACCATCGACTATGTCAGGGCTCGAACGGATAGGGAGTTCCAGCCGGTGGAAAGCGATCCCGATGCGACCTATGCGGAGCGTTATCTCATCGATGGCACAACGATCGAACCACAGGTTGCCTTCCCCCATACCGTGGGGAATGTCAGAGGTGTTTCACATGCAGGGGAAATTACCATTCATCAAGCGGTTATCGCATCCTGCTGTCACGGAAGAATGGAGGACCTGGAAGTCGCAGCTGCAATAGTCAAAGGAAGAAAGGTACATCCTGAGGTGCGATTCTATGTCGCCCCTGCCTCATGGGAGATTTACAGAAAAGCACTGGATAAGGGTATTATCAGTGCCCTAATCGATGCCGGAGTCATGATCGGTAACCCTTCTTGTGGATTCTGTACCGGTTTTCAGGGTGTGCTGGCTAAAGGCGAGCGGTGTATCGCAGCCACCCCGAGGAACTTTAAAGGCAGAATGGGAAGTCCCGAGGCCGAGATCTATCTAGCCTCGCCCGCCACCGTTGCTGCATCAGCGCTCAAAGGAAGAATAACCGATCCAAGAGAGGTACTGTAGGATGGCAACAATACAAGGCAGAGTGAGGAAATTTGGCGATAACATCGATACCGATACCATCACGCCGGGGGTGATACTTCAACTCCCCATGACAGAGATGGTGAAGCATGTCTTTGAACCCATTTTGCCTAATTTCTTTGAGACGGTTAAACCGGGAGACATCCTCCTGGCCGGTAAAAATTTCGGGTGTGGTTCGAGTAGGGAGCACGCGACCAGGGTGATAAAAGAGCTCGGAATCGATTTCATCGTGTGCGAATCCATGGCGAGAATATATTTCAGAAACTGTATAGCCCTGGGATTGCATCCGGTTCTCGCCAAGGGAGTTACCGAGCTTTTCATGGAAGGTGATAGAATCGAGATCGATCTTGACCATGGGCACGTAAAAAACGCAAGGACAGGGGGAAAAGCGTCATTCAGCCCTTTATCAGGAACCCCGAAACAGATACTTGATAGCGGCGGCATACTCTCCCTTCTCAAAAGCATAACCGATCGAGCCTCAAGACACTAACACTAAAGGCAGAACCTTTCTCTGTTCATTTGCCAACCATCCCATGCTCTTCATCTCCTAGAGGAGACTGGCCGCAGTCGTAACTTCACAACGCCCCAGGCTGACACAGTACTTTCCTTTCGTCTTTTCAACCGAACAATCCCTCTCTAAGACTGTACATCGGGACCGTGTATAGAACTATGGGCACCTTCCCAATGGTTCCCCCGCGGAGGTACTATGTTCACTAATGACGCTTTGCCGGAAACGGACGAAAGCTCAGACCGCTTGCTACCAATGCTTTTGGATGGGGTATGGTAACTTGCGTTGACTAAAAATGGTGTTGTCGTGATCCTTTCTCAGAGTTAGGGTTTTTCTTGACGGTACCGGCATATCCCTGATACCCTGAAGTGCAATCTGTTTGACCCCTTCCGATTGCAGAATACAGATAAGGAGAGGAATTATGCTCAAGACGGGAATTGTCAGGGATGAGAGCTACATCGATCACCGGCCCGGGGAGTTTCACCCCGAAAGCCATCGCCGACTGGAGACCGTCTACGATATGCTCGACGATTCGGACATGATCGGCAACCACCCGGATGTTCCGGTGAGGGAGGCCACCCAAGAAGAACTGCTGTATATTCACTCGCAAGATTACATCAATACCGTTGCGGCCACCGCAGGCAAGCCCTACGGGTTTCTTGACGGGGACACGCAGACATCAGCCGGCTCTTATAAAGCTGCCCTGCGCGCCGCCGGAGGCCTCTTGAACGCCATAAAAATGGTAAATGACGGAGAACTCGACAACGCCTTTGCACTGGTGAGGCCGCCTGGTCACCATGCCGAGAGAAACAGGGGCATGGGGTTTTGCCTGTTCAACAACGTGGCAATCGGTGCTGTGTATGCTCAGAAGGACCTGGGCCTGAAAAAGATCCTCATTGCCGACTGGGACCTTCACCACGGCAACAGCACCCAACACTGCTTTGAGGCTGATCCCACCATCCTCTACTTCTCCACCCATCAATACCCCTATTACCCGGGGACCGGCAGCTTTGCAGAGGCAGGGAGGGGCGAAGGCGAAGGGTATACGGTCAACGTCCCCCTGTCAACGGGGTTTGGAGATGTTGAATATAACTCGATTTTTCAGCATATTCTGCAGCCCATAGCCTTGCAATTCAAACCCGATCTGGTGCTTGTCTCCGCGGGGTTTGATATTTACGAGGACGACCCGTTAGGTGGCATGCTGGTCACACCGGCCGGATTTGCCGGCTTGACACGCATATTGCTGGAGATTGCCGGCCAGTGCTGCAACGGCAAACTCGTGATAACCCTCGAGGGGGGATATAACCTGCAGGGCTTAAGGGATTCGGTTAAGGCGGTGTTGAAGGAACTGCGAGGGGAATCACCAAACGAGGGTCGCGATCTGTCGGGTGACACGGGAATAAGGGCCATTAGCCCGATTATCGACCAGGTAAGGAAGATTCACGGCAGGTACTGGAAGATCTGAATTGCCAGTTTAATACCAAGTTGCAATCATGTCATTGCGAGGAGCGAAGCGACGTGGCAATCTATCCTATTGAGATTGCTTCACATTCGTTCGCAATGACGTCTATGAATAGTAGCCGTTTGAATGCAACTTGGTATAACTCAGATTAACCACAGACCCACACGGACATTTTTGGCCGAACGACTACAGGTTTTCCCTGACGTACCGGACGGCGTTCCTGAAGATGGCGATCCCCTCTCCCTCCTCCTTTTCAATCCGTCTTCCGGCCCGGGCCAACTCCTCCCGTTTCAAGACCCAATCGGGGTGATTGGTATAGTGATTGAAGGCCTCAGGATGGGGCATCAGCCCGAATATCCTGCCGGTGGCATCGCAGATGCCCGCGATATCATCGAGCGATCCATTGGGGTTCAGGGGCCATCTGCCCAGCGCCGGGTTGCCTTGTTCATCTGCATAGCGGGCTACGACCTGGTTAGTTCCAATCAACCGTTCAATTGTCTCCGGTTCGGCATAGAACTTCCCTTCACCATGTCTGACAGGGAGCTCGAGGGTGGAAATGTCTTTGGTAAAGGCGCAGACCGTATCCTCCTTGATCTTGAGTTTGACCCAGGTGTCTACGAAGTTCCCGCAATCGTTATAGGTCAGGGCAACCCTTCTCGACCGGTAGTCGCCGTCAAATCCCGGCAGGAGCCCCAGATTCACCAGCGCCTGGAAACCGTTGCAAATCCCCATGATGAGTTTCCCTTTCCCGATGAAATCCTCGATTTCCTCCCCGACATTATATCGCAGCTTTGCTGCCATGATGACACCGGCGCCGTGATCGTCCGCCCAGCTGAATCCTCCGCCCAGCACCAGAATATGATAGTCATCCAGGCTCACCGTGGAGCCGTCTTTTCCGCCCGATATGACCTGGTTAATGTGGATCCTCTCGGGAACGGCTCCCGCCTGTTTCAGCGAAAAATATGTCTCATAGTCACAGTTGAGGCCGTACCCGGTTAGGACAAGGGCTTTCACTTCCTTCATACGAGATCTCCAAACGGTTCCTTCCAGGCGGTTCTAAGATCGCCGATCTTCTCTTTGATAATTTCCGTACCCTCTACGCCTACTACTGAAAAAAAGTCATCATCCCCTACCGTTCCGATACAGGCATAGTCAAGGCCTTCCATCCTACCCTCAAAGTCCTTTTTTTTCTTCGGATCCACGGTGACGATTAATCTGCCGGCAGACTCGGAATACAGCAATCTCGTGTTCGAGAGTGCTTGATCGGCGGGGACACAGCCGAGATCCATGCTCGCGCCCAGATTGCCGCCCATGGCACACAAGCCGAGGTGAACCCCAAGGCCACCCCTCCCAATCGCATGGCACGAGGCAACCGCTCCATCCTGGATGGCCCGATTCAGGGCACGATAGAGAGGCATTGCCGCTTCAGCATCGACCTGGGGAACATTAAGCCCTGTATAGTTCATCATCCCATAGTACTCACTTGCCCCAAGCTCGTCCTTGGTTTTTCCCAGCACGTATACCAGATCGCCGGGCAACTTAAACTCCATGGTCACGCATGTACCGATATCCTTTACGAGTGCAGTGGCGGTAAACTGGAGTGTGGGAAGACCTGATACCTTTTTGCTCATTCCGGATGGCCCTTTCAGTTCACCATCGGTATACATGCTGTCTTTGCCGGAGAGCAACGGGATCTCAAAGGCAAGGGTATAGTCCCTGAGCGCCTTACAGGCCCGCACCAGCTGCGCCGCCTTGTACTTTGCGTCGGGATTGCCCACCGGATCATGGATAATGGTGGGCCAGCAGAAATTATCCACCCCCCCCAACTCATCCGGATCCCCGCCTACGGAAATGAGCCTTCTTACTGCCTCATCGATAGTGATGCCTGTCATATGATAGGTATCAATAAGGGAGTAGAACGGGTTGATCGCCTGGGTAATAGCGATCCCTCGCCGGGAATCAAGAATCGGGCGGACAACCGCCGCATCGCTTGCCATATCGTGATCTCTTCCCACCAAGGGTTTTATGGTGCTCCCGCCCTGAACCTCATGATCATACTGCCTTTGAACCCAGGTTTTGGCACAAATGTTCGGTCGCCTCAAGAGGGATTTGAGCAGCAAGCCGTGGTCCTCCGGTTCGGGCAGTTCGGGCTCTTCGAATCCCCGGGATGCAGGTGGTATCCACTCGGCATCAAACTCCCACTGCGGAAATCCCGACTTCAGGAGATCCATGCGAACATAGGCGCAGGTCTTGTCGTTATAGGTAAGATGAAGGTATCCCGAATCGGTATACTCGCCGATGACGATGCTCTCCACCGCATGTTGGCCGGAAAGCTCGAGAAACCGGGCGGCATTTTCAGGCCGTACCGCCACCGTCATCCTCTCCTGGGATTCGCTAACCCATATCTCCCACGGGTCTAATCCCTCATATTTGAGCGGTACCTTTGCCAGATCTACCAGGCACCCATTACTCCACCGGGCCGACTCCCCTATCGACGAGGACAGGCCCCCGCCGCCGTTGTCGGTAATGAATTCTATTAATCCTTCATCCCTGGCCTCGAGCAGGAAATCGTGCATCTTCTTTTGTGTGTAAGGGTCTCCTATCTGAACATGGCCTGCCGGTGTGGTGTCGCTGTACGTCTCGGATGCAGCAGTAACCCCATGGATGCCGTCCTTTCCAACTCTGCCGCCACACATGACGATCAGATCCCCCGGATGGGTTTCTTTCAGGTGTGAGGATTTTCCGTCAACCATAGCCGGCATTATGCCGAGGGCGGTTACAAAGACCAGGCATTTCCCCATATAGGATTCGTCGAACACGACCTGCCCGAACGGCGTCGGGATACCGCTCTTGTTTCCGCCATCCTTGACCCCTTCGACTACCCCGTCCAGCAGTCGTCGAGGGTGAAGATGGGGCTTAAGTTCGCCGGCATAGTCCCGGGGACCGACGCAGAACCCGTAGGTTCCCAGGACGAGCTTTGACCCTTTACCCGTTCCCAGGGGGTCTCGGTAAATCCCCACGATACCGGTAAGGGACCCTCCGTAGGCCTCCATATTCGATGGGCTATTATGGGTCTCCCCTGTAATCACGTAATAGTGATTTTCATCAAACCTCCCCACCCCGGCGTTGTCCCACAGTACCGAAATAACCCAGTCTTTCCTCTCCTTTATCCGAAGGGTAGGGCCCTCAATGCATGCCTTGAACGGGTTGTCAAGTATCTCCTGATGACCGGTTGCCATATCACGGTACTTAAAAAGGCCTCTGAAGGTATTGTGGTTGCAGTGATCGCTTCGTGCCTGGGAAATGTACTCGAGCTCAACATCGGTGGGGAGATCCAGGCCAACGGCCCTTCTTTCCAACAGCACATCGTCTCGTAAGAAATACTCCCGTATTACCGGTATATCCCGTTCCTGGAGTGCGAGGTTCCTCTCCTTTGAAAGCCTAATCAGTTCAGCATCGCTCTCTATGGAAAACGTACCGACGTGCGGCAGGTTATTCAGGGAAACCCTGGGGATGTGTATGCCAATTCCTTCTCGCTCATCCCACTCATCCCTGTTGCACACTCTCCATTGCTGGATGATATCATTCGCCAGTATCTCCCGGGCAATGATTTCCACCTCATCTTTTCTCAGGTCACCTCTCATCTCGTACATCTTAGATGTATAGACCGCTTCACCGTGTTTGAATTTCACGCCCAATAAATCCTCGATGGCTTCGACTGCGGTGCTTCCTGCCGGATCTCTGACCCCCGGCCTGAGACCTACCCAGATGATCCAGTCAAACCCATCTACCACGGGAAAGAAAGAGGACTCCTCCGTAACAGGATTGGTGAATATCTCGGTCCTGATTCTCTCCAGCTGATCGGCATCCAGATCGGCGTCGATGGTCAGCACCCTTATGGCCCTGGTGTCACGGACCGAAAGCCCGAGGTAAGCGGAGGCCTTGCGGCTAATACTCATCCCTTCCGCATCATCGAGCTCGGGCCTTAATCGAATTTCGAGTCTCGCAGACATGGTATCTTTTGCTTTATGGTCTTTGGTTTTTGGGGTACTATTACAAGGTAACCGAGGAGTTTCGCCATAACGCCACGGGGAATCTATAGCACACTGGTGGCTTTTCTTACATAGAAAATATATGATAATCGGGATTATTTGAGCAGAGGGGGTGATTGCATGGAACTATACCTCATGCAGCATGGGCTGTACCTCCCAAAGGAACAAGACCCTGATGAAGGATTGAGCCCTGACGGAGATGCAAGGATCCATGCGAGCGGGAAGGCCCTGAGGAGAATGGGCATCGCCTTTGATGCCATCTTTTCGAGCCCCAAGAAACGGTCCGGACAGACAGCCGCAATCGTAGCCGGAGAAGTGGGATTTCCCCCTGATAAGATCACGGAAACGGACAGGGTCAAGGCCATGACCCCTCCAGAGGAGACCGTTGAAATGCTGTGCGGGGTATGGGGCTACAAAAGGGTGCTCATCGTTGGGCACCTACCATCGGTTGGCGAAGTGGCATCCTCTCTGCTGACTGAAGGATCTAAGGCGACTATAGCCTTTGAAATGGGAGGTTGCTGCAGGATCGATGTGGAAGAGCTTCCCACTCACGCCGGTCAACTGAAATGGTATCTAACCCCAGACCAGCTAGAGCTCATAGCATCCTCGCCGTAGCGGTGCCTCATGAGCATCGTTTATGGTCCGCTGGCTGTGGGATCGCCTGGTATTTCTATCTGCAAGGTAGGTGAGTCCCTTAAGAGGAGACCGGCTCTTACCACATGTATCGGAAGGGTATCTCGGAACGCTGGGGCAGCCGTGCTGCCTACGGTATCATCCCTTGAATGCCGAGGCAATGAAGCAGCCTCCCGCCTCCGCCGCGGTTCCCACCTCGGTGCCGGCCCCGGCAGAGGATGCTTCGTTGGAATTACCGCTCTCACCGAGGTCATTGTAAGCCCTCACCACAAAGTAATAGCTGGTTTCGTCGTCGAGACCATAGATCGTGCACGTCGTTTCCCAGCCCTCCCAGGCAGGCTGGGAATAGTCATAATTCTGCCCCGCTTCACGGCAGAAGGCTTTATACCCGTCTACATCGCTACTGCTGGGATCCCACGCCAGGGTTATATCCAAGGCTATGGAACTATGTGCCGATACAAGGGCAAGAAGTACCGTGAGACCAAGGTTCAGCCACACAAAACCAGTTCGAAATCCTCGTTTTCGATTAGTGCCTTTTAAACGAACCTTCACCGTAACACCTTTATCAACCACCTATGATTTCTGAGCATCCGCACTGCTCACCAGCCCCGTGAAGCTCTGAGGCCCTTCGTAAGGGCAGCGAGCCGCCACTATCCTTTTTGGGCAAAAGGAAACGAGGGGAATAGGGAGGTTACCATACGTGCCAAGAGGCTTTATCGGAAATTCGAATGATAATTAAGCAAGCAGCGTGCCACAATACACGATCTTTTCTTCTACAGGTATTTCAATAGGTTACGAGATTCCCCCTTCAACATCTTGGGCCGTTGTAGTGAATTGCACACAGAGGGGTATTCATGCCGACACACCGAGCCTGTTCTCTGTTTCAACGACTCTTCGTGCCGTCATTGAAAGGCAGGAAACAATGGTTGTGTACCGGTTCTACAAACCCCCTGGGATGGGTTCTTCCTGATGGATCCGGTTAGTTCCCCACATCCCGATACTGTCCGCTAACTCGAAGTTTCAAGCTATTTCCCTGAGATTAGGGTAGTGGGGGGAGGTGTTCGGTCATGCGAGAGCGCAAAACCAGGGAGTACAGTTCAATCAAGACAGGTTCGGCTCACTGGCATCAGGGTGCTCTGAGATGTGCAATTCTTCTGCAAGGTACTTGAGATTATAATCTTCTTTCCTCACTCGTAAATCGTAGTAGAGCAAGGTTATTCCAATGACAAAAACCGGGGTGGATAGGATATTCCCCATTGCCGGCCCTATCGTCGGTAGTGCCCCTATGATGAGGCTTATGGCTACCGTTATGAGCCCAACGGCAAACGTCATATGCAAAACCCGCCACCAGTTATTCCGAACCAGGAATGTGCTCCGGGAGATGGCGGCCACCGGGCCCACACCCTCGAGCAGCGCCACCTGCAGGATAAAGGACCAACATACTATCAGGTAGACGCTGACACAGAAGCCGGCGGTCACAAAAAGATAACCGGCCTTGGATGTGGCAGTTACGGGAAACCCGACTGAAACCATTACGATACCCATCACCACAAAGAGGGCGACCAGCATAGCGCCTGCCATGGACGCCAGCCTCTCCCAGGCAAATCGCAAGGCACGACCGATGCGTATCGGCTGACGGAGATATTGCTCCGATACCGCATGGATTAGGGCTCCCTGCATCAGAGAAAGGCCCATGATAGATGCAACCAGAAGCATGATGCCTACGGGGATAAGGTGGCCCAGGGACTCGGTCTTCCCCTCTGCCAGCAAAGGCTTCAGGCCCGAAAAATCGGGAATGCTCCACATGAACCTGAGCACTATCTCCACAATTGCCACAATTGCAAGGAGCCTAATCGAGTTTCTGCCGTATATTTGAAAGGTCTCGGCCAGAATATTTCCAAGGCTACGGGGTCCGAGTATCCTGCTCATGGTGCGCTCTGCCTTCAAGATGAAAACCCGAAAATCTGGTTACACGTTCTCCAAAAAACAGATCTAATCTTAGTCCAACCAGGCCGATGGTGCCCACAACAGGTGCTGTGGTCAAAAGGAATCGCCAGACCAAAAAAACCCACCTCCCTGACTCAGAGGTAGGCTTTTTGATTTGCATTGGACCTTCCTTTAGCATCGACAATTTAGCAGCAAATTTACAATATGGTGTTGCCTGTGTCAAGGAATGTCGGTTCTTGGCTTTCCCATTGACACACCTGCAGCTTTATCCTATGCTTCTTTCGCCTTACAGGATTCTCTCTTTCCAAAGGCGCACGCCGGCGATCGAGATGTGCCGGCTTCCAGAAATTTCGATGCACTGTGTTTGGCTTAATGAGTGGCCTTAAAGGGTAGAGGGGAGTACGTTGTTGCCCGTGACCGTGATATTGAAACGGTGAGCCAATAAACAAGGAAATGGGGAAGGAGCGAGACATGTATCGATATAAACGCCTCTTGGTGGGGCTTTCCCTCGGGAAGCAGGACGGAAGTTCTATCCGTTATGCTGCCATGATCAGCAAGCTGGCCCGATCTGAGAAGATTACTTTTCTCCATGTAGCAAGCACCCCTGATATTCCGGAAGAGCTGCGTAAAGAGTTCCCCGATCTGGCTGGACCGGCCGACGATTCGGTGAGGCAGGAGATGGAGGAAATCGTCAGCAAACACTTCGATGGTTACCCCGATACGCAACTGGAATATGCTGTTGCTGAAGGATCACCACTCATCGAGCTGCTCCGCCGGGTTAAAGAGCATGATATCGACCTGATTGTCATGCGTAAGCGCCGTGAACCCACGGCAAGCGGTACCCTTTTTGAAAAACTCGCCCGAAAGGCTCCTTGTTCGGTTCTTTTCGTGCCCGAGGGAAGCAAGGCATGGTTCACCGAAATCCTCGTGCCGGTAGATTTCTCGGAAAACTCAATGGATGCAATGGAGGTTGCCGTCGCCCTTGCCCTGGCTGCAGGGCTCAAAGAGATCCATTGTCTTCACGTATACAGCGTTCCTTTGGGTTATTACAAGACGGGCAAAAGCCATGAGGAATTCGCTGAGATCATGAAAGGGCATGCGGAAAAAAACCTTCAGGAATTCATGAAAAAGGTAGACCTCAAGGGGTTGACTGCAACCCCCATCTATAAGCTAGAGAAAAGGGAACACAAAGGCATTGAGGAGGTAATCGAAGAGCATGAGATATACCTGCTCGTAATCGGCGCCAGGGGACGAAGAGCCGGTGCCGGGGTGATGCTGGGAAGTGTGACCGAACACCTTATCAGGACCACTACGATCCCGCTTCTGGCAGTCAAGAGGAAAGGCACCGGCATGGGACTTCTCGAGGCGCTGCTCAAATTATGATGGGGGCTACTGCAGAAAGAATGAAGAATGCTAATGCCAGTGGCTCATAACATATTTACGGACTGATTATCTTGAAAGGCATGGGTTGTTGCTTATACCAAGTTGCGATCATGTCATTGCGAGGAGCGAAGCGACGTGGCAATCTATCCTATGGAGCCCGCCCTGGCGCGAGGCACTAAGCTGCGAGAATAGACTGTGAATAATTTCCAGAGCTTAGTATCATATACATAGTTTCAAAAACCAGTTCTGGGCCAGGGATTGCTTCACATTCGTTCGCAATGACGTCTATAAATAGTAGCCGTTTGAATGTAACTTGGTATTACTTAACCCCCTGGAAGATCCCGGTAGCGTGGTACGCCTCGGCATTGCCCATATTCCACACCCCGCCGACAGCCTCCCCTCCATCACCGTATACCGAGCCTTTCACAACGCCAGAGGTTGCGGCTGTCTCGCTTCCGGCGATGCCGAGCTTCCACCCAAAGCCCGCGTTCAGGTTTATATGATTGTCGCCGGCCATTAAACTGCCCGCGGCATTCGCTATGGATGCAGCGTATCCCCCCCCGGAGACCGATAAATCAAAATCGGCAACCTGCTGGGTATCGAAGTTAAGGCTGCAATTGAAGCTCCCTTGCATGTCCTGATTGAGGACATTTAATCGCTGGATCGTTCCATGCGCAGACCCTGTGTAGGTATATGCACCGCTCAGGGCGCCTATGTCGGCCGGATTTGGCCCGAAGATATAATACCCCTGTTTCGCATTACTGGGATGGGAAACGGCGTAGTCCCCGAGCGGGTTGATGCTCACCGATCCCGGGCAATTCCACCAACCCCAGGTCAGATAGGCGTTCTTTCCCAGCTCACCTATTACGATCGGCCGGGTTGCCCCGAGATCGCCGGAAGAGAATCCAGCATGATTAATGCTCTTAAGGTAGGGCGTTCCGCCTCCCCAGGCCGACTTCCCCGTAGTCACCATCTTGTCGCCGTTGCTGTAAGCCTCTACCGTTTCCCCGCCGAAATCCTGTCGGGAGGTGCTGGTGTAGGTGCCCGCGTAGGAATACCCCTCACCTGCATTGCTAAGAAGGGCGGTAAAGTAACCGAATAATCCGCCTGTCGCCGGGCTTTGTTCTTCCCCGCCGATCACCTGCTTCTGGTTTTCATCGGCAATTCTATCCGGCGTGTCAGGTGCATATGAGGGGTCCCGCTTGCCCGTGTCCCGTGGTCGCACCGTTGCTTTTACAGGTGGGGGGAGCTTCCCGTCTACCCAGGTATCCTGTTCCAATGCCTCCATCTCTTCCGTGGTTGCCTCCCGTATGATTCCATTCCCATATTTCTGTCCCGGGCCGATCCTTTCCCCATCTATGTACCCCGGTCCGTCATAAAAGATGACATCCATGCCGGTCTTTTCATTATCAACCGCAGCAAGAAAAGGGATGGAATCCCCCAGCGTGGCCAGGACTACCTCCCCTGCCGCCGCCTCCTCCTGGAGCTTGTATACGTGGACCGCGAACTTCGTTCCCCTGACACCGCAGACAGCGGTTGGCGTTCTTACCTGCATATTCGTCTTCCTGGAAAAAAGGCGCAGGGCATAGAACATCACCTTTCCCTTGAGCATGCCCAAAAACGATCTCTTCTCCCTTTCAAACGAAACTTCGTCCAGCTCCAGACGGGTATTCGCTGCCATGCTGATCACATCCTCGGTTACGAGATCAATGCGGCATCTTGAATGAGGCAGGGTCTCAAGTGCGTCATTTTTATACAGATAGTCACCGGCCAGGCCAAAATACGCCTCTCCCGTAGCCTTGTGCGTAACAACAACCGAACCCCTGAGGGCATCGATACTGCCTACTCGCTTAAGACCCGACCCGATAAAGTAATCCTTAATGTCAAGCCCCCTGAGTTTTTCCGGTATGCCCTCAGAGGGGACGGCAGCCCCCCGATCGATCTGTGCCGGCAGACCGGGGATTGCCAGGGTCAGGGTCAAGAGGATTACGATGGATATGCTGATTGGCAGGTTTGACTTTTTCATTATATGTCCTCCCGTTTTCATGAAAACTTGACGGCCTTACCTATGTCCCAGGAGATATGAATCTCCTTCCGCCGGTTCAAGCTTCTTCCTCGTGCGGTCTCATTTGACGACATTGGCTCGGCACCGTCCAGGCCGTGCGTTCTGATACGCACGGGCTTCAGGTGGTGTCTTTCAGCCATGACCTCCCTCGAGAACTCGGCCCTTTTCCCGGGAGCGTTCGAGAAAAAACGAGGAAAAGGGCTACCCTCATAGATCTATCACTCAAAACGTGACCCCCGCGCTTACCCCGTAAATCTGCCTGTCGAATTCATAGAGACCTGCATTTGAATTGCTGTCGAGGAAGCTGTAATGAAACGAGACAACGAAGTGATCCATAACGGTCCGGCTTATCACCGCATAGAAGCTGTGTCTTGAGTCTTCTCTGACCTGGGTGTAGAGAAGGGGTTTTGTGTCGAACTCCCGGTTTGTATACTTATAGCGAGCATAGAACTCCGTATGTGTCTTGATCTTCTTGAAGTAAGAGATGGAGTAATTCATTGCCTCATACGACCATCGATTGTCTTGGGCATTGGAATTCTCATGGCCTACGGCCAGTGTAACGATGTCCCGTCTGTTGTTGAAATAGAAGGAAGGAGAAAGCTCGTAGAGCCTCCTTACACTGTCGTAGATCTCCTTTTCGGGCGGCTCATATCTTTCATCTTCATAGGAAAAAAGTGCTTTAATCGAGAAGCGATTGGTAACATGAAATTCACAGGTAGGGGTGAAATGGATTGTGTCGTACAAATGCTCATGCCCGTACTCTGAATAGCTGTATCCAAGGGGAAGCTTGAGCACAGCTCTTTTGCCAACCCACCATGGGCCCGTGGTCGCGCCAGCTTGCAAGTAGCCAAACTCATAGTATTCGAAGGGGTAGCTCCTGTAAAAGGAACCGGTGGTGTTCCATTCCAGCCCGAAAGGAGCGCCGAGATCGTAGAGGATGTTCCCGTAAAGGTCGCTTACCGTCACCCAGTCTTTGAGTTCTTTCTGTTTCTCCTCTAGGATGATGGTGCCGCCGGTTACCGGTAATCGCTCCTCCTCCGGACCTGAAGTGATATTGCTGTCTCTTTGGATGCTCTGGGAAAACCGAAGGTTGGCAAAGACCTTTCTGGTCCGTTCTTCAATTGCTGCGAGGAGCTCGTTTATGTTCTTTTGAACCTGCTCCGGGGGTTCAACTCTCAGCACTGCTTCCAGCTCTGATTTTGCCTCGACATACCTTCCGCTCAGAAAGTAGCAGGTTGCCAGATCTAGCCTCACCCTGTGAAGTGTGGGATCCAGGTCGAGCATCTCGTTGAACTTTTGTATGGCCAGGTCCGTTTCCCCGGCCTTCATCGCGCTTTGACCGAGCCAAAACATGATATCCATGGTCTCAACGATGGATGCTATCTCTTTGAATATGGCCAGCGATTTTGCATAGTGCCGGTCATAATAGAGCCGGAGGGCCTGGGCCAGGGTTTTGTCAAGCACCGCTACCTCTTCCGGCGTCATCTGCTGCAATTTCTCTGCAACCTCCGTGTCCTTTTCCGTGACCTGAGCAGAAAGGACCTGGGTCTGGTTTGCAGTGCTTGCACCTGGTTTGGCATAGGCTGGGAGGGCCAGGAATAAAAAGGTGGGCAGGACAAGGGCGAGCTTTGTCAGCGCGAGAACTCTACACATCCGAACCTCATATCCCTTTTCTTGAGTAGGTTTCAGGAGCAGAGCGGATTCACCACTTTATTTCATGGTTTGCCCACAAATACAAGAAAATAAAGCTGATTCAACCCTCCCCCCTGGTAATCACCTTCGAACCAAATCGTTCCCTGATCTCGTCCACGGCCTCGTCAACCCTTCGTTCTTTGCCTTTCGTAAGCCCCGTTTCAAAGAGCTCCATCTGGATATTCTTTTCGCTGCTTTCCAGGTTTGAGGCCGCTACCCCCATGAGCCTGACCTTTGATCTCAGAGGCTTATCCAGGAACAGTTTCATGGCAGCATCCACAATCGCCCGTGAGCTATCCGTTGCCTTGCCAATGGTATGGCCTCTGGTGACAAGGGAAAAATCACTGTACTTTATCTTGATGGTTATGGTGCACGCCCTGAGCTTTTCCCGTCTCAATCGCTCCGCAACCCTTTCGGCGTGGTATTTGATCTCCTTTCCTAGGGCCGCCCTATCCTTGGTATTGGACTCCAAGGTGCTTTCGGAGCTAATCGACTTGGTCTCTCTGCTCACGATTACCCGTGAGTTTTCCTCGCTCGTCGCCAGCTCATGCAGCCTTTGGCCGGACTTTCCAAAATCCCTTGAAAGCCTCTCTGCGCTGAACCTCCTTAGATCACCAACCATTTTGATTCCATACAGATGCAGCCGTTCCACCGATCTTTTTCCTACTCCGGGGATTTTTTCTACCGGCAACTGAGATAGGAACTTGTCAACATCAGCACCCAGGATTATCATCAAGCCGTCGGGTTTGTTCATGTCAGACGCAACCTTTGCCAGAAACTTGCTCGGGGCAGCTCCTATGGAGCACGTGAGGCCCGTATTGTTACGGACCGTTTCTTTTATGCGTCGTGCTACCTTATCGGGGGCACCAAAGAGAGCCTCCGTTCCGGTAATATCCAGATATGCCTCGTCTATGGAAACCTGTTCGACCAAAGGACTAAAACCTCTCAATATGTCGAGTACCTTTCTCGAGAACTCGGCATATCTCCTTTTTCTAACGGGAAGAAAGATGCCCTCAGGGCATCTTGTCTTGGCCTCGTAAATCGGCATGGCAGAATGAATCCCGTATTTCCTGGCTTCATAGCTGGCTGTGGAGACAACTCCCCGGTTGGTTGTGCCGCCGACAATCACGGGTTTCCCCTTGAGATGAGGTTTATCCAACACCTCGACCGCCGCAAAAAAGGCATCCATATCAATGTGAAGGATTGTCCTGGTCACGATTGTTCCCTACACGTATGGTCGGGACGCATCCCTTGTATGTCGTTGCGATTATGAGGAAATACTCTTGATGGCATGGCATGGAGGCCTCGGCCGCCAACAACTCACTGCGATCACCGGACCGCCTCACGTTTTATCATAGTGAGAAAACTGCATCGTGAAGGTTGCTCTTCCCTGGGAGGAAGAACGGAGTGCTGTTGAGTAGCCAAACATCTTGGAAAGGGGAACGATGGTCGCCAATATCTTCGCCGTTCCTTTGGAGGTAATCTGCTCGATCCTGCCCCCTCTGCTATTCAAATCATTGATGACATCGCCCACGAACTCCTCGGGAGCTATGATTTCGACCTTCATGATCGGTTCGAGAAGAACAGGCTCGCCGGCTTGACTGGCCTCCTTAAAGGCCATTGATGCGGCAATCTTAAAGGAAAGGGGGCTTGAAACCTGCTCTTTCACGACAGCATCAACAAGGACAGTTTCTGCATCAACCACGGGGTACCCCATGAGAACCCCGCTCTCTGCGGCCTCCTTTACCCCTTCTTTTACCGACTCAACAAATGCGTCCACCATTAAGGGATTTGCACATTTATTGACAAACCGGTTTCCGGTACCTCTCCCTAGCGGTGAAACCTCAATTCTGACACCGGCAAAGTGCATGACACCGGCCCATTCCCTGTCAAAAACCGTCTCGGCTCCACCCTTTTTGCCGATGGTTTCCCTGTACACGACCTGGGGCTTGCCGGTGTTTACGTCGAGGGAGTATTCCCTTTTGAGCCGCTGAGCGACTACCTCGAGATGAAGCTCCCCCATGCCGGAGATGATCATCTGACCCGTGTCTTCATTGACCTCAAACCGGAAGGTAGGGTCCTCGTCATCGATCTTCATGAGGGTATCAACGAGTCGCTCCTGATCTTTCAGCTGTTTCGGTTCCACAGCCATTGATATTACCGGCTCATCAAACTCCATGGCTTCGAGAAGAAGCGGATGATCCCTGTCGCAGAGGGTATCGCCGGTGGTGGTCTCTTTAAGACCCATGACCGCAATAATATCACCGCATAGGGCCTGATCTATCCTCTCCCTTTTGTTGGCGTGCATCCTCATGACGCGGGCAACCCTCTCAGTAATATCCTTAGAGCTGTTATAAACGACAGAGCCCGTCTTCAGTATTCCCGAGTATATCCTCACATACGTCATTCTCCTTCCCTGATCCATGGCAACCTTAAAGGCCAGGGCTGAAAGGGGCTCTTTTGTCGTGGCGTGCCTGGTTTCAGGTTCTTTGGTCTTCGTGCTGATACCGGTCACGGGTGGAACATCGAGGGGCGAAGGAAGACATTCAACAATGCCGTCCAGAAGCGGCTGTACCCCTTTGTTCCTTAAGGCTGCCCCACAGAAAATGGGGACCAGTTTGAGATCTATGGTAGCCTGCCGTATTGCCCTTTTTATTGCTTGAATATCTATCTCCTCTTCGGAGAGGTACTTCTCCATGATGCTGTCATCCGTATCGGCCAGCAGTTCCACTATCCGTTCTCGTTGTTTGAGGGACGCCTCCTGATAATCCTCCGGGATCGCTATCTCCTGAAACGTAACTCCCAGGTCTTCCTCATTCCAGACTAGAGCCTGCATCTTCATCAAATCGATTACACCTCGAAAATCCTCCTCCTGTCCCCACGGTAACTGAAGAACCAGCGGTACAGCGCCAAGCCTTTCTCGTATCATCTTGACTGCTGTCTCAAAATCGGCTCCAGGCCTGTCCAATTTGTTGATAAATGCTATCTTGGGAACCCCATACCGATCCGCCTGATGCCAAACCGTTTCAGACTGTGGTTCCACACCACCCACAGCGCAGAATACGCCAATTGCCCCATCCAGAACCCTCAAGGATCTTTCAACCTCAATCGTGAAATCTACATGTCCTGGGGTATCTATGATGTTTATGGTATGGCCGAGCCATTGACAGGTAGTGACAGCAGAGGTTATGGTGATGCCCCGCTCCTGCTCCTCGGGCATCCAGTCCATGACAGCCTCTCCATCATGAACCTCTCCGATCTTGTGGGAACGACCGGTATAGTACAGTATCCGCTCGGTTATGGTCGTCTTGCCGGCATCAATGTGGGCTATAATGCCTATATTGCGGGTTTTCTTGAGTCGCTGCATTGACATAGGGATTCAATCTAAGGTATCTTCCAAACGGTGTCAAGTGAGTATACCGGAGGGGTAGAGAAGAAATCATGACTACGGCGACCGGCGAAACCCTGATGACAATATACAATCTTCTCTTCACCGCCTATGGCCCCCAGAACTGGTGGCCGGCAGAGACCCAGTTCGAGATGATGATCGGGGCCATCTTGACGCAGAACACCAGCTGGAACAACGTAGAGAAGGCCATTCAGAACCTCAAGAAGAGGGATTTACTATCTATTGAAGCTCTCAAGGATATGCCTGCGCCAACACTAGCCGAACACATCAGGCCGGCCGGATACTTTAACATTAAAGCCAAGCGCCTCAAGAATCTCATAGCCTTTATCCAGGAAAAATACGACGGAGATCTGAACGGGCTCTTTTCACGGGATACCGAGACTATCAGAATGAAGCTCCTGTCAGTCAGGGGTATCGGTCTGGAAACAGCCGACAGCATGATCCTTTACGGGGCTGGGAGGGCCCTGTTCGTAGTCGATACCTATACCCATCGGATTCTGTCACGGCATAATCTCATCGGGGAAGAGGCAGGATACTATGACCTCCAGACGTTGTTTATGGACAATCTGCCCCATGATGTGGAGCTCTTCAAGGAGTTTCACGCACTGATTGTCAAGACCGGGAAAGACTATTGCAGAAGAACACCTCTTTGCCCGGACTGCCCACTCGAACACGTAAACAGAGGAGTCCATGGTTGAGGCACACGTCAGTCCCTCGCAACCCTTGGTTGTTGTTGATTCACCAACGCTCATCACAACTGCCTCGACCGCTGCCTCGTGGAGAGGGCCATTTCCTCTTCTTGCCCTGATTATTGTCCGATTTGGTTGTAGGGCATCTTTCATGAGCGGAATTATCCGGTGACGGGAATGTCCAAAAGGAGACTCATTTTTACATCGGTCCTACTGGTTTTTGTGCTGTGCATATTCATAGTGCTTTACTTTGGATATTTCTTGATGAGCCCAGCAGGATTCGACCAAGAAGAGGAAATCTTCATGGTAGAAAAGGGGTCCGGCCTCAGGTCGGTAGCGACTCAGCTCGAGAGAAGAAAGCTCATCAAAAACAAGGACTTGTTTATCCTCTGGGCCCTTCTGAAAGGAGGCTCCCGTACCATTAAGGCCGGTGAATACAGCCTCAATCACTCCATGGCCCCGGTAAAGATCTATACCATCCTTACTTCCGGAGCAGTCAAAACCCACCCCCTGACAGTCCCGGAAGGTCTCACAGCCGAACAAATCGCCGGCTTGTTTGCCACAAGAGGCCTGGTGGATAAAGAGGAGTTTATGGGCCTTGCAATGGATAAGGGCCTTGCTGCATCGCACAAGATCGACGGGCTGAGCACAGAGGGCTATCTCTTTCCTGACACCTATGTGCTGAGCAAGGGGATGGGGGCACGACAAATAATCGATCTCATGATCAACAGGTTTTGGCAGGTCTTCGACAGCCTGGTGCAGGGTAAGGAACTCCCTATGTCCATACATGAAATCGTTACCCTGGCATCCATTGTGGAAAAGGAGACCGGGGTAGCCGAGGAGCGGCCTGTTATCGCGTCCGTTTTCCTTAACAGGCTCAAAAAGAGGATGAGGCTTGAAAGCGATCCGACGGTCATTTACGACCTCGAGGATTTCGACGGAAACCTGAAAAAGAAAGATCTTCAAACCCCCAGCCCTTACAATACCTATCGTCATCGTGGACTGCCTCCCGGACCTATTGCCAATCCCGGCAGGGCGTCTCTTGATGCAGTGCTCAACCCAGCTCAAACCAATTACCTCTATTTTGTGTCAAAGAACGATGGGAGCCATTTTTTTTCAGCTACCTTGAAGGAACATGATAGGGCAGTGGCCCGTTACCAGAAAAGGCGCCGGTGAATAACAAGCAAGGATACAATGTGCTATTTCAAAAAAAAGGAGGTTTACCATGAGGAAGGATCATCCGTACGTTCTAACAGTCATTTTTCTTATCGCTGCTTGTGCTGTCTCTCTCATCTCGGGATGCTCTCAGCCGGTCAAAGCACTCGACAAATCGGTTACGGCACCGCAGCTGATTGTCAATCCCGAGACGGTTCGTGTGGGCATTGCGAGGATAATCGACACGAACATAGTCTTCAGTGGCGCAGGTTTTGCGCCAAGCGATAGTGTGTTCATTGAACTGCTTGATGTGCCTATGAATGGGGAGAGACTCAATATCGCCATTGCAGATGGCAATGTAGGCAAGGACGGTACCTTTCATGCCTCGGTGGGAAAACTCACGAAGATTTCCGATTTCCTAAGGGCCTCACTTGGCAGCAACAAGAAAGGCGAAAACGCTCCAGTGATAACCAGGCCGCCTATGCCCCCGGGTATCTACACGGCACGGGCGACGAGCATGCTCGCGGATATAAAGGCACAGTGCACGTTGGAGATAAAGGGGCCATCTCTGTTCGATAGGATCAAGGATTGGCTCGGCGTCAAAATGGGCAAGATCCTTAAAGAATAGGTAGTCTCTCCGTTTGGGACAGACCTCATGTGGGGCTTGGACGTCCCTCTTGGTTAAAATAGGCCGAGGGAGGCACAACCCTTTTTACTTGAGGGCCCTTACCTTCCGAGGCAAATGGTTCATAAGCCCTAGCTGTTGCACCTAGGTCTGGCCCATCAACAAATCATCAGGGCTCGCCAGTTTCGTTGGGGAAATTGTATCATTTTATTTCTTGACATCCACAAAGGCTTCTCATATATTTCAGCTCTATTGTATACAGTATACATAAACGACGTGGATCCAAAAAAAGGAGGCGTAAAAGATGGCTACCGAATTCAGTTGGGATTATACGTCTTATCCGGGGTATAAGAAATACCCCCACCTATTCAAACCAGTCCAGATCGGTAAGCTCACCATCCCAAACCGCATAAAATATGCCGCCACCGAGGATAACCTGAACGGCAGGGACGGCTTTGTTACCGATGCCGGGGTCGGCTACTTACGGGAAAGAGCAAAAGGTGTTGTGGGTGGCCTGTGCGTTATGCAGGGTGTCTACATGGATGAGAAACGACAGGGTCAGGGCTACGTCGGTCAGGCCGCTGCCTGGGATGATAAGTTCATACCCGGCCTGAAACGGCTCGCCGATGCCATTCATGAAGAAAAGGCGATAGCCGGCTGCCAGTTAATGCACTGCGGCCGCGTAGGGGCCGTTGAAACCGAATTTTGTCAGGGCCCTTCACCGGTTCCACAGCGTTTGAGAATTTTTAGGCCAGTCGAAGTGATGAGCAAGGCAGACATAAAACAGTGCCTCAAGGAACACGTTGAGGCGACCGAACGATTGCTTAAGGCCGGCTTTGACTACGTAGAGATCTCTGGGATTGTGGGTTATCTCCTTTCCAATTTCGTCTCCAGCTATACTAATAGGCGGACCGATGAGTATGGTGGGGATATACGGGGCAGGATGAGATTTGTCGTAGAATGCATCCAGGAGGTCAAGAAGGTCTGCGGCAACGTCCCCCTCGGCATCAGGCTCTGCGCGGACGAGCTCCTTGATGACGTGGGTGGAAACACCCCAGAAGAATCAATGATCACCTATGAGATGGCTGAAGAGGCGGGGGCGGATGTCATGAGTGTTACGGCCGGATGGCAGGAATCGATCTACCCGGTCATCAGCAGGGATATCCCACAAGGTACCTGGCTCCATCTGGCTGAACGGGCCAAACAACACCTTACGGTGCCGGTCTCCATGGCATACAGGCTTTTCATCCCCGAGATACCGAACAAGGCCATTGGAGAGGGCAAGTTGGATATTTGGGAGATGTGTCGACCGATGATTGCCGACCCCCTGATGCCCAAAAAGGTCCTGGAAGGAAAAGAGAATGAGATACGGCCGTGCGTTGCATGCAATGTCTGTCTGGCCAGGCTCTTCCGCGATGCACCGATGACCTGTTACATCAATCCGGTGTGCGCCCATGAGTGGGATCCCAAGTACGAGATCAGGCCGGCGGAGATGGATAAGAACATCATGATCGTTGGTGCCGGTCCTGCCGGCTTGGAATGTGCCTGGGTAGCAGCTGAGAGAGGACATGAGGTTCACGTCTACGACAAGAGAGAAGAATTGGGCGGAGCAATCATTGATGCCTCCAAGGCTCCCTACGGCGATGACGAATTATACGGACAGATAAGCTTTTCAAAGGCCAAAGCGGAGAAAGCGGGGGTGAACTTCCATTTGGGCACGGAGGTTACCCCTGAACTCATCGAAGAGGAAATGCCGGATACCGTTGTCCTGGCAACAGGCCCCATCTATGCTAAGGGCACAGCGCCCGGCTTTGATCGGACAAATGTCGTTCCAATGCTGGATGTCCTGAATGGGAAAGCTGAGGTGGGAGAAAACGTTGTCGTTTGGGGAAACCTCAAACCCGGGATTGGACTAGCCCTCTACCTGGCCAAACAGGGCAAAAAGGTGACCATCGTAGGGAAAGAGCGGAAGCTCGGGAAGGATATCAATCCCTCCTTCAAGTGGCGCTATGTTGGATACCTCAGAGATAATAGGGTTCCCACTTACAATGACTCCGAGGTCGAGGACATTACAGATGATGGCGTAACTATCAGAACTTACGATGGCTACCGGATCCCAATCAAGACAGACACGTTAGTATGCGCGGTAAGAGAGGCCAACCCGGGCTTGAAAGAGGTGGTCCAGGAGAACGGCATTGAGCTTTTCGTAATTGGTGATGCACTTGTGCCTCGAAATCTATCTAGTGCGGTTCACGACGGCTACCGGATAGGTATCCGGGTGTAAGAAGGAGGTTGACAATGGCGGTTGATCCACAAAAAGAATTAACAAAGTTACATGGTGCTCTGGGTGTTTCACAAGCCGTAATTAAGAGTACGTTTTTTGAATGGCGCCAAACAGCCCTTGAGCTCCTCGGACCTGGTTCTGATGCACTGGACGTTGTCCTGAAGTTTTGGGAAGTAGCCGGTGTAGACGTTGCCAAAAACTTCTTCCCCATGCTGAACCTGCGTAAAGGCGAAGAGGGTTTGATTCTTAATCTTGGCAGGGCCTTAGCAGGCACGGGAATTGCCAATGGGGCCGTGGTTACGGTTGACAAAGGTGAAACTCCCTTTGAAGCCTTCATCAGATGGGAAAGATGCCCGTGGCCAACCTTCGCCAAACGCTATGGTGCTTCTATGAAGGAGGACCTCTTGGGTTGCGACAAATTCCTTCAAACAATCGTTGCTGAAGCAAATGCGTTCCTGGGTACGGATTTGAAAATAGAGACACAAAAGGCTATCCCAAGTGGCGATGGCGTGTGTCTACGGAGATTATACAAATAAGAAGATAGCAGGAGGATGCAATATGGCAGCACAAGTAGACATGAGCAAATGCACCATGTGCGGTGGCACAAAAGACCCTATCTGCGTGGAGGCATGCCCAGACGAAGCTATCAGAGTGCAAGACAGTAGAATTGTTGTGACCGAGTTTTTGTGTGAGGACTGCAACGAGTGCGGCTTCCGATGCCCGGACCATGCTATTTCCATTCCGCTTGAGCTGGTAACCTTTTAACACCACTGGGGAGGGAACCATGAAGGTAAACAAGATCGATCACATCTGTATTGCTGTCAAGGATCTGGATGCCGCTCGGAAGATCTGGGAACCAATTCTGGGCAAACCGGAGCCCGACGACCCCTATGTGGATGAACCGGAAAAGATAAGGGTGGCACGGTATTGGTTGGGCGAAGTCGGTTTCGAGCTCATGGAGTCGACAACCCCGGATGGAGATGTGGCCAAGTTTATCGAACGCCACGGTGAAGGGGTCATGATCATCAGTCTCAACGTAGACAACACCAGGGGTGCAATGGATGAGCTAAAGGAAAAAGGCTATCCCTTCATCGGAGGGGCCAGGCCTTTCAGGGATTGCGAATTTGCCTTTATCCACCCAAAGGCAGTGAACGGCGTTCTCCTTGAATTGATCGACTATAAGTGGGATGAACTGAACAAGTAGCTCACCTCCTTGAACGGGAAACTATTCCTCCCATTGAAGCTGGGCTTTCTTTCGAAATGACGACCTTATACCGCGGTAGAGGCGGCCTTTTGCCGCCTTTTTTTCGCCTTCGCCAGAATACCCTGGAGCAAGCTGCAGGGATGATCAGCCTCCCCCAAAGGCTACTGGTCGACAGGAATGGCGAGGTGACCGCACCAACAATGGAGATCACCTGCCTTTGTGGACCGCCGGCGCAATAGAGCTAAGGCACATCGACGGGTTAGCCGAATTGGCATTTGATGAAATAGTTCATTGCTTAAATCCGACCCCGTTCATTCAGCTTTTTGTCCTTTCTTATCTTTATGCCGATCCGAAGTCCCTGGCGAGGTGGGTATGGGCGCCGGGAAAGCCTTCTTAGTGTTTTCCACAGGTACAGGTGTGGGCTGAAACAGTGGAGACAGGAAAAGGATCTTGACATTTCGAGAATGATGATCATAATCTTGCCGACCTAGGGAATCAGACCCCGAGTTTTCTGAAAAGAGCCCGGCCTGTGCCGGGCTTTTTTGTGTTTATGTACCCGCCTTCGCCATGAAGCGGCCATGGAGCCTCTTTGAAGGCGTTCCATTTTGAAGCAATATTCGTTCTTGTCTTCTTCTTGAGCGATGAGGATTGGTGATAAGCAACAGGAGTATTGTGAGGACATGAAAATTGGATTGATAGGACTGCCAAATTCAGGAAAAACAACGGTCTTTAACGCACTGACCGGCTCAGAAGCCCCTGTGACAGCCTATAGCAGCGACAGGACCAAACCCCATGTAGCGATCATAAATGTTAAGGACGAGAGGGTAAAGACGCTTTCGGAAATGTACAATCCCATGAAGACCGTCTATGCGACGGTGGAATTCGTAGACTTTGCCGGGCTATCGGCAGGTTCGGCGAGGGAGGGCATCTTCTCCGGGGAAGCCATGGGTATGATGCGAATGATGGATGCCTTTGCCCTTGTGGTAAGAAACTTCAAAGAGGACCTCATGGGACCTCCCGCGCCCCTAAAGGATATGGGACAACTGGAAGAGGAATTGCTGGTTTCAGACATGATCGTTGCCGAAAGCCGTTTGGAGAGAATTCAGCAGGGTTACAAACGGGGCCAGAAGAGCGATGCCCTTCAAAGGGAGGAAATGGTATTGATAAGGATCTTGGACCAGCTCAACAAGGCTCTTCCCATTCGGGATCTCGAATTAACCCCGGATGAAGATAAGACGATCCGCGGATTCCAGTTTCTCACGTGGAAACCCCTCATGGTCATCTTGAATTCCGATGAGTCAACATTCGGCATGAATGGGGCCCTGCTGGAGGAAATGGAGAAGACCCACCGTGCAACCGAATTTGCCGGAAATTTTGAGATGGAACTCGCCCGTCTGGATAACCAAGAGGAGACCAGGCTCTTCATGGAGGATATGGGGATTAAAGAGTCCGCCTCCTATCGCCTGACCTGGCTGGCTTACAAAACCCTGGGCTATATCAGCTTCTTCACGGTGGGCTCTGACGAAGTGCGCGCATGGAATGTCCACAGGGGAGATACGGCCCTAGATGCCGCAGGGACCATCCATACAGATCTTGCAAAGGGCTTCATCCGGGCAGAGTGTTTCTCTTATGAAGACTGCCTTCAGTGCGGTACTGAAAAGGGACTCAGGAAAAAGGGTCTTTTACGTCTGGAAGGGAAAGAGTACACCGTGCAAGACGGGGACATTATGAATATTCGATTCAATATTTAAGGGACATCCCATACGTCCCTCCTTGAACCCCACCAGACTCTTCAATCTTCCCATTGAACATGAGATATTGAAGTATTGAAGAGCGACCCGCTTTTATCATACCCATTGCGGAGCGGGACAGAAACGGGTGCAATCGATGTGCCGGTGAATGGTCAATCCCAGCCGCCGGCTCTGATGCTGGGAGACGTGCTCTTGAGGCCCCCACTGATCACGCTCCAGACATGTATTAGGCTCCTCTCTTCCTCAGCACGCCTTTCAATAACATACAGCAACCTGCGTGCGCGATCAAAGGCGATCGCTCCGAGGAGGTATCGCTTTTTTCTCTTGTGATCGTATCCCGGGTCAAACAAATATTGGTCGATATCAGCCGAGGCGTAAGGCTGGGGCTCATAAAGCTTCATAGTGCCATGAGCCACAGCAGCTAAGTCGTCGGGATTGTAGAAGATTATCCGTGCCCGTATGTCGTCAACCACCATCCTCTATCATCATAAGGCCACTTGGCAAGGTGTCACCATTCCTATCTGCAGTCCCAGGCAATTCACAGATGGCTCAGCAGCGCAACAATTGATGGCGTAACCTATATGCTACTACGCTTGGAAGCGTTTAGATTTGCGTTTATAATCTCAAGCTGAATTGGAAATTCTATCGGAGAATAGCAGAAATATGCTATTTTGAGCCCAGCAGTTCACATACAACATGTGGACATCACTATTAGACAGGCAAGACTAGATTCGGCCACCCTCTTCTGATGGCCGGATGGTATGAGAGAATAGGGCCTCTACACTACTTGTGGCGCGAGTTTCACCGGTATTATATCTGTGTGTACATTCAGAAACTGTGCCATTATGCCTTCCAGTCTCTCTATCGTGTCTGTTTCCCAGAGACACCAAGCCTTCCCTTGCTCCCAATTGAATGCTGCCTGAGTACTGTTTACCGGCACCTTCTTTGCCCTCAGATCTTTCATAAATTTCTCACGTGCCGGCAGAAACTCTTTCTCAGTCATTCCAGGAGCTTTAGGATTCCAAGTATGGACACAGATCGCTTCCATGTTTTTTCACCTCCTCACTTTTGGGTATAACCTTTTTGTTGTGCCGCTCGTTCGACGATGTATCTTTATGTCTTTCCTTACAGAACCGCCATTAACATATCGGGCCTGACACCATTCCTCCTGTGCCCCAATCTTCAAAATCAATCTCTTCAATAAAACACCGTGTATGCGGCACAAGGTTCTCTTTCGGGACAGGACGGGCTTCAATTTCAGCCACTGTCTCCCTGACACCAGAAATCATCTCTTCTTTCTTCTCTTCTAATAAGGCTCCTTTCAGGAATTCTTAGACTTCTAATTGATTGCTCACATTTCGTTATGGGTTTGGCATGGTTGAGATGAAAAATATAGCTCCCATTAGGACAGACGATGTCCTCTTGGGGGCAAGGCGTGCACATTTTAAGTAGTTTCTCCATAAGAATAACCCTCTGTGAAAGGTTGTCATAAGGAGAAATGATGGAGACTGCACATTGATTGTTGAAAATATGAAGTCTACACAGCCTCTGGGACTAACTCCTGCACCTCATGGATTTCAGAGAAGGGTATATTCGCGCGTTTGTTTAACTCTTTAACAGCATCAGAGCTTGGAGCCTCGAAATAACAATGGGTCTGTTCTGTTTCTGGAATAAAAAAGCTCCGTAACCATCGGACAGGGATACCTTCTTCTGTCATCTCATCTGCACATGATTTGGCCCTAAGCCCAGCACCCGTAAGGACTTCGGGTGTAATACCCGGTAAATGACGTATAGCAACATAACATGCCATGGCAAACCTCCTTTCTTTTCTTCTTAGGGTTCATAAGGTTCAAGTAATGCGAGTAAATCCTCTCGCTGGATACGCAGAGCTCGCTCTCCTGCGAGGCGTAGAGCCGGCAATTTGCCCGTGCGGATATAACCACGAATCGTTTGGGTATGTACGCCGAGAAATTCCGCAGCCTCATCAGGACTGAAAAACTGCTTTTCCTTAAATTCCCTTGCAGCTTTATCTCCAGCACCAATCCTGGCGCTCGGTTCTGCTTTTTCCAATGAAACAGGTTGCCATTTCGACAACGCCGATCGCCATTCCACGCCGGAAATACCGTATTTTTCTTTCAATTGAGCCATGAGTCCACTCTCCACATGGGCAAAAGCTACAAGAAGATGAACAAGCTCTACCTTCGAGGAGTTATCCTTTCGGGCAATATGTGCTGCTCTCTCAAAAAGAGCTACTGCGTCAGAACTATAGGCCACCTTTTGTTTATTGGTTTTACCAGTGTCATCCTTTAAGGCTACTGCGGGAGCTTCTCCAAGCTCTTCAAGGTCAAATGTTAACGGACCGATCTGAACAATATCGAAACGAGCAATGACCTGAAAAAGCCCCACTAAAAGATCATCCGTTGTTACCTTTGGGCTTCTTCGACGCTTGGCACGCTTGATCGCGGCTCTTATAGCTATAGAAACAGGATCTTCTATCATTCCATTATTATATGTTAATATCAACTAAATTCACCTAATATAATATAAATTTGTGAGTGTCAAGAAAAAAACAGAGGTGGGAAGGAAGCCGTGACAATTCTCTTCCGGATAGCAACAGCTGTTCTTCGGCCAAAGGGGAAACGCTCAGATCCAAAACCTCCTCCTTTTCCTGGGGGGATGTGGAATATCCGGATATCTCTATGCACTACCGGTTCGAGATCCTCAACGCCCTCTCGCGAAATTGGCTAAGTGTGGGTCAACGGGGAGTATTGAGACTTGTGGCTTTCCGTCTGTATCTTACGATGAGTTTGGCTTTGTCGAGAAGATTACATTCCGAACAGAACTGACAAGATTCTATTGGGAGCAAGGCATACACATTTTGGAGTGTTTTTCCCTGGGGTAACCTCATGGCCGGGGCTCAATAAATAGAAGGAAGAAAACGGTTACAGAATGATATTAGAAGGAATATAGATAACAAAAAAAATCGATTGCAAGAAACGGAACAGTATCTATTTGATTGCGGTCACGAAAGGTGATGTAAATCCCGTATATTGTGGTGTGGCTCTATTCTAATAGAGTTTCGACTTCTTGCCACTTCTACTCCAGCATCACCTGAGCTTACCAGAGATTACGGAATCAAATCTGCAATATCAAGGAGGTATCGATTTCTGAGAGAAACGCCCTTCCCTGAAAGCCTCTTTTTCTGCTCCTTTTAAGTCTGGGGTACGAGGGACATACCCACAATGAAGAGGGGATTTGATAGAATGTTGTCGTGGCAAGGTATCTGGCTTTTAGAGGAATCAAAATCATGATGGGGCGGGTTTTACTTATTTACAAATGGACGTCCCGGTCTTCCCCTCCTGGTCCTCTATAAGACTAACGATTCGCATCTGCCCCTGGCATCTGGGGCAAGTGAGAGGATCATCCTCATATATGTTTTTGGATAAGCCTTGCCCAGTTCTTCCGATATTCTTGAAACCTAAGGGCTGAAACAACTTATCAGAAAGTATGAAAGGGGACAGGAGGTTTCTTTTCTTGGTAGCTAGTAAATGGTTTTTTTCTCTGCTACCCTCAGGGGTGTAACTCTTTGATATTGTGATATATAACGTTGTTGACTAAGTTGCCTGACTTTCGATCTCCATTTTTCTAAGTGACCTGTTTCTTTTAAGGGGCTGGCGGTCGGGGGGGTTTGGCTCGAAGCACCACTCTCGCTCTCCTGGTTAACTGATACTGCACTCTCACGCAACACTCATTCAAGACTTGACCTCAAATCCGCACAAATTACGTAAAGTGTTTTTGTGAAGCAAGCGTTAACGTTTCAGTTCGGATTCCATTAATACCCAGGTATCTGCTTTGGAAAATAGTCTTCACAGGTTCCCTCGCGGTAAACGTCTGCCGTCGCGCAATGCAGGCCTCCCCCGAAGGCAGCAACATCCCAGAAAGGAACCGGGATAACCTCAAATCCAAGCTTGTCCAGCTGTTCCATCTGAGCAGTCTCGCTGGCTTCGACACAGACGGTCTTGGGATCCAGTACGAGCAGATTCATGGAAAGCCAAACGCTGCAGAATGAGAGAGGGGCTTTCTTGTCATGCGCAGGAGGAGCACATTCTACGACTTCCCAATCATTCTTCTTAAACAGCTCAATTTGTTCCTTCACAAGAGGGACGCGTACGCGATTGCTCAATGCGAGACCGGGACGAAGGGGAACGAAGGTCGCGTCAATATGCATAGGATCATCTTCATAAAAACTAACAACATGTATGCGATGGTTAGGAAGGTGGCGCCGTAACCAATCGATTCCTCGTTTATTCGTTACGGTTGAATTGTAGACCAAAAGATCCTTCCCAAATCGGCCAATATCTGCGGCATCAAAGCAGACCTCCTCCTCGGTGAGTGGAAAATCCCGATCATAGATAAGCCGTTCTCTTTCTTTGGAGGTCATGGCTCTATGTTTTTTCCAGTAATCTTTTTTATAAGTGCGTTCTGTGAGACGCGGCTTGGGAGCGGCTTCCCATCTCATGTTCGGATCTTCTTTGAAATACCGCTCCAGCAGAGGACGATAGCAAAGATATTCAAACCACCGGCTGCGGTAGGACATGGTCGCCTCCAAGATCTCATTGCCAACCGTCAACAAGACATCTCTCGGGGGCATGCACCCGAACATGGTCTCTTGTTTCCAGTCAGGGGTCTGGACTACCTGGTTAAAATCCAGCGGGTCTGGGCGGTCGACCCGGATACCTCGCTTCTCAAGAATCTTAACGAAATAATCCATCTGTGCCTTAGCCTTCTCCACCATCTCCTGGGGTATGGGTCCGTACTTCCCCAAGGGGAACCCATCTTCGGGGAAATCCCGTTCAACAGCCGGTTCGGGCGCCTGAATCACCGTATTGTCGGGACGACCCACAATAATGTGTTTCAAAGGATCCCATTCATTCCAAGAATTGACAACCGTATTCTTTGTCAGTTCCTTCATCCTATCCTCCTTCTATTCCCATTGAATTTGATTGGTCATTGAACTCGGCTCCGGCGGCCCCAACTTCCTTCTCATGGTGGGAGAAGCCACGAACACCCTGCCTCCTGTTGCCACCGCTGCTTCCCTTCATCGGATTCGTTCCAATCCTTTTTGACGATCTGAGCGATCCAGTCAGCTCATATAACATAAATCTTCTCACCAGTCAATCCCGCAGCAAGGCGGGGTCAATGGTGATGCCGCCCTTCTGTTCTGCGGACATGCCGGCAAGTGGTCGATACCAGGCCATCGCGCTTCCAAGATACGGGAGGCGATTTTTTTTTGCGATTCTCGGAGCGAGACGTGGTGGAGTTGATAGAGGTGATCAACGGGAGGAGAAAGGGGGTATGGGATCGACAGCCGAAGGAGTTTTTTGAGAAAGCGATTCCCAATATCGATGGGACGATGGCAGAGACGACGGGGGAATGCAAACAAGGGATGGATATTTCGTATCAGGGGATTTGGGGCTATGCGCCGTTGCTGATTTCATTGGCTCAGACGCGAGAGGCGTTGTATGTGGTGAATCGTTCAGGGAACGCGCCGTCGCATCTGGATTCGGCTTTTTGGATTGATCGGAGTTTGGAATTAGTGGAGGGGCGATTTGAGGAGGTGTGGTTGCGTGGGGTTACGGATTTCAGTTTGACGAAGTATTTGGATCGATGGAACGAGCGGTGCCGATTTGTTTTTGGTTTGGATGCTCGCCAGAATCTGGTTTCTATCGCTCAGCGTCTTTCGGAAGACCAGTGGGAGCCCTTGGAGAGGAAGCCGAAATATGAGGTCAAGACGGAGGAGCGACAATGGCCTGAAAATGTGAGAGAACGGATTGTGAAGGGGCGAGGGTTTAAGAATATTCGGACGATCTCAGGGCAAGTCGCTGAATTTGATTACCGTCCGGTGGTGCTCCGGAAGAACCTGACGGTGGAAAGAGGAGAACAGGCTTTATTGGATGATATTCGTTACTTCTTCTATATCAGCAACGATATGAAGATTCCCTGTTTGATTGTGAGGACGGGACGACGGATTGTGTATCGGTTGATTGGCTATAACCATTGTCTCAAAGAACACCTTCGAGCGTTTTAGGTGATCAAAGCGTGTCGAGTGCCTTAAAGGGAGTAACGAGGTAATGGCATTCACCGTGCCCATCACCTCTCACAAATGCTAAAGGAAAGGGGATTCCACAAACGAATAATCTCTAAGCTATAGGATCGGCTTTGCGGCTTCAGCCTCACGAGGTTGGAGTGCTTCGGCAATAGAACGAGTAAAAACACTTCGCCACCTAGTAAGATACAATCATCTGATTCAATGGTTCAAACAAGATCAAGGTGTTGCGGAGCCGGTATAGGACAAAAATGAGAAGAGTAGATCCTGTGGGAAGATCACTCAAGGGATTTACTTCCGGTCAAAGCGACCGCAAGGCCGGCTTTGCGGCAGTTTTCTGTGTGATGCTCACGCATCCCGACCACGATTTCGGCACGAGGGAGGGGCAAATTGAGGGCGCCAGAGCTGTCGTTGCGCTCGGCGCAGAGGGCAATGCCGTCGAGGTAGCGAAGATCCTCACACGCGATGCGGCGGGCATCCTCCGCGGACAGTTGCGGCCCGTGGCCTGGGATCACCGTTTCGATGTCCGCCGTGATGAGGGTGACCAAACGCTGGAGGGTGCAGCGATAGTCCGTCAGGTTGTCCACGAAGGGGATTTCGCAGGGGGAGAGATAATCCCCCACCAGAAGCCAGCTTTCGACGCGGATGGCCATGCAGTCCGGGCTGTGGCCGGGAATGAGAGACGCTTGGATATCGAGGTCGCCGATGTTGAACCAGCCTCCATCGTCGAGCCCCCGCAGATCATCCGGCCATACATAGCCCCAAGGCCGCTCGACGTACCATTGGGAATCGAACTCATGAGCTTTCGACATGGCTTTGGCCGCAAGTTCGCCGCCTTCGGCGACGGATCTGGCCAACACCGAGCTGGTGTAGGCCGGAACGCCCGGGAACATTCCGTGGCCCACCACGTGATCCCAGTGGCTGTGGGTGATGGAGATCGCCTCCACGGTTGCTCCCTTGGAGATGAGCCCGGCAAGATCGTCGAGCTCCCGCGGGAAATATCCGGGGTCGACCACCAGACAGCTCTGGCCGCTGCAGATGACGGTGCTCGTCATCTGCCAGATACCGCTAGTCATCACATCCACGCGGGTCTCAGTCATGGCTTGTCCTGCTTTCCCAATGGGTTGATTTTCACAGGCGCGACATAAAGATTCGGTCGTCGGTTGGGGAGGATGGGATTGCTCTTGCGAACCGCGGCCACGGCTACGGGGTCGACGTCGGCGATCAGGATCTCATCACCCTTCCCGGCCCGCTCCAGGTCCTCACCATTTGGGCCGACGATGCAGCTCAGCCCGCAGCAGGTGAGATTTCCTTCGTGGCCGCAGAGGTCGATGTAGGCGACATAGAGCTGGCTTTCATAGGCCCGCGCCGGTATCTCGCATTGCGGCGAGGCTGCCCTCGACGCTTCCGCTCCGGCCTTCCCCTTGGTAAACGGCGAGTTTCATGGGTTCGCCTTTTGGTTAATGGCTCAACAAGGCTTGCATGCTTGGAAGCTGAAAGGACCAAAAGCGTTCCAGCCTTCAGGCTTCCCGGCTTTCCATCATCATTTTGCCTTACTTATTGCGACTCTCCGGAATCAGCGCTCCCATGAGTCTCGGCAGGTCGCCGAGCCGGCCGATCAGCCCGAAGATGAGCGCCGCCAGCAGCACGAACACTACGCTCACCGAGGCCATCACCGGCGTGTACCCGTAGCGCAGGGCATTGAAGATCTTGATCGGAAGCGTCTCCACCGTGAAGCCGGCCACCATGTAAGCGATGATGTATTCGTTCAGGCTGAGCACGAAGCAGAAGGCATAGCCCGACACCATGTAGGACCTCACCATCGGGAAGATCACCGTGCGGAAGACCACCGTGGAGTCGGCGCCCATGGTCTCGGCGGCCTCGATGATCTCCCCCTCGATGGACTCGAAGCCCAGTGATATCGTGACGAGAGGCAGGGCGACGAAGAAGATAGCGTGGGAGATGATGGTCGCCACCATTTGCCCGTAAAGACCCACCGTGGCCCAGAACGTGAGGAACCCCAAGGCGGTGATGACCGGCGGCAGGATGAAGGGCGAGATTCCGAGCATGAAGAGCGCGCGGGCGTAAAAGACCCGGTAACGCCACAGAAAGTAGGCCAGGGGCAGAGCGATCGAAAGCGCCACCAGGCTTGAAATGGTGGCGATGATCAGGCTGTTCTCCACCGGGATCAGCCAGGCGCTTTCCGTGAAGAGCTCGACATACCATGCCAGGGAAAGCCCCTGAGGTGGGAAGAACAGGCTTTTCTTCTCGTTGAGCGACACTCCGCCGACGACCACGATGGGGCTCATCAGGAACATCAGGACAAGCGTCAGGAAAAGATGTCGAAGCGTCCGGCTCATCGCTGTTTAGGCCCCCTTCCTTTGCCGATCATCATGGTGAACGCAATTAGGCCGAGGCTCACCAGCATGAAAAACACCGCCATGGCCGCAGAGAACGGCAGGTTGGAGTGATAGATGGCCTCGTCGGTGATCAGCACGGAAAGCGTCCAGTGCTGGGGTCGCCCCAAAATCTGCGGGAGCAGATAGGTCCCGAGGGTGAATGCGAACACCACAATTAGGGTGGCCATAATGGCGCTGTGCATCGACCCAACCACCACCGAGAAAAATGTCTTTACGGGAGAGGCGCCCAGGGTCATTGCGGCTTCCGGCAGGTACGGGTCGAGCCGCGAGAGCGGCGGGTAGAGCACCAGCACAGTGTACGGGAAGGCGATGTAGCACATGCCGCACAAGAGCGCCCAGAACCCCGGCGACCAGCTCACCGGCCGCTCCATGAAGCCCAGCCAGACGAAGAGGTTCGAAAGCCCCGCCGTCTTGGAGAGCAGAAGCGACCAGGCAAACGCGATGATGACCGTGGAAAGGGACAGGACCGATACCAGGATGACCAGCCACACCACCTGGGCCTTCCGCCGCATGCGTGTGATGAAATAGGTGAAGGGAAACCCGATCGCCACACAGACCGCGGCGCACAGGGCCGCGATGAAAATGGAGAACACCAGCACCCGGCCGAAGAGCGCGGTGAAGAGGTTCCGGTAGTTGTTGAGATCGAAAGACGGCGTGTAAAAGGCTCCGGGAACGCGGTGAAAAAAGCTCACGGTCACCATGATGCCGAAGGAGATGACGAAGAAGACCACGAGCATGACGGCCGGGTAGATGAAAGGCAGGTGGGCGCGCAACCCTTTAGGCTTGTCCTCGATCATGACGTCAGCACCACGCAGGCGGACGGCGGCAGGACCGCCGTCGCCGCGTCACCCTGCCGGACCGCCGGGCGGTCTTTCGGGGTGGACTGGCTGATGATTTGAAACCCGTTGCAGTCGAGGTAGATCTCGATGCTCGAGCCTACGTCGCGCACGAAGGTAACCTTGCCCTGCAGGTTGTTCTCCCCCTTCTGGGTGCCGGGCACAACGAAGATGTCCTCGGGCCGCACCGAGATGGTGACCTCGGTGCCGGGTTTTACGCTTTCCGGCATGGCCTCGATCTTCAGGGCGTTGCCGGATACCGTCACCTGCCGGCTGCCGCTGCAGGTTCCTTTGACAAGGTTGCTCGTGCCGATGAAGTCCGCAACGAACGTATCGGCCGGGTTGCGGTAGATCTCGAGGGGGGTCCCCATCTGGTGGACCTGGTTATCGGCCCCCATGACCACGATCAGGTCGGACATGGTCATGGCCTCCCGCTGATCGTGGGTGACGAGGACGGTCGTGACCCCCAGGCGCTGGTGGAGCATCCGCAGCTCGAGCTGCATGTCCTCGCGCAGCTTGGCATCCAGGGCGGCAAGCGGCTCATCCAGGAGGAAAAGCCTGGGCTCGATCGCCAGGGCGCGGGCGATGGCGACCCGCTGGCGCTGTCCGCCGGAGAGCTGGGAGATGTGCCGGGCGGCGTAGCCGGGCATCCGCACGAGTTCCAGAAGTTCCTCGACCCGATGCCTGCAGGCGGATTTGTCCGCCTTGCGCACCCGGAGGCTGTAAGCGATGTTGTCTCCGACGGAGAGATGGGGAAAGAGAGCCAGCGACTGAAAGACCATTCCGAAGTTGCGCTGGTGGGCCGGCTGCTCGGTGATGTCCTTGCCTTCCAGGGCGATCCGGCCCCTGGTGGGGCGTTCCAGCCCGGCGATGAGACGCAGCAGGGTCGTCTTGCCGCATCCCGAGGGGCCGAGAAAGCAGACAAACCGGCCGTGCGGAATGTCAAGGTTCACATTCTGGACGGCCACCACGGAGCTAAAATGCTTGTGAATGTCTTCGAGTGCCAAACCGGCCATGAAATTAAATTGGCATCCCGCTCATCAAGCGGGACGGCATCAGGGTTCAAGAAGTCAACGGTTCGAGAAAAAATTGGGGCAATAGTAAGGAGAGGTTGAGGTCCAGCTCAGTCCCCAACCTCGCCTAAGGGATTCTACTTGGTAATCATCTCCGTCCACTTCTGATTGATCCAGTCGCTGAGGTTCCCAGTGTAGATGTCGTAGCGCGGGACGATCGGCGGGATGTCGCTCGACACCGCGCCGAACTCCTCGGCCGTGAGGCCGGTCAGGTCTCTCTTCACCGTTGGCGATGTCCCGACCTTGAGCGAGAGCTTTTTCTGGATGTCGGGGCGGCACATGTAATTAATAAAAGCGTATGCCTCTTTAAGTTTTTTGGAAGACTTGGGAACTGCCCAGATGCCGGAGTCGAGCACCCCGCCCTCCTTCGGGAAGGTGGAACGCACCGGGTGGCCGTCCTTGCCCGCCAGGGTGGCCACGTCATGATAGTACTGGCCCATAGGGATCTCGCCCGACTTCAGCGCCTGTTCGAACTGCGCCTCGTCCCGGTACCAAAGCTTCACGTTGGGCTTTATGGTGGCGAGCTTGTCGAGCACCTTTTGGATGCCTTCCTGGGTGTCCAGGATTTTGGTGCCGCCGAAGAAGGTGGTGGCGGTGATCTCAAAGAGGAAGGAGTTGGATGCCAGAGCGAGCAGACCGAGTTTGTCCTTCTTGTCGGGTTGCCACATGTCGCCCCAGGACTTGGGGGCTTCCGGGAAGACCTTGGTGTTGGAGACCAGGGTGATGTACCAGGACACCGCCCCGATGCCGTCCACCTTGCCGTCCGGGTACTTGTGGACGAAGACCGGCAGCAGGTTCTTGCTGTTGGGGATCTTCGTTAGATCGAGCGGCTTCCAGAGCTGGGTTTTCTGGCCTCTCAGCATGGGCGTCTGGGCGATCATGTTGACGTCAGCCGGGGCCATGCCTGCCTTCGAGGCCTGCTCTAGCTGAACCAGCCAGGCCTCTCCGGTGGGCTCGGCCACTGACTCGACTTTGATTCCAGTCTCCTTGCTGAAGTCGGGGAAGATGTGCTTGTCGAAGGAATCCTTGAAATAGCCGCCGTACACGCCGACCTTGATTGATTGTTCGGCCGCTAGGACCGACTGCCCGGCCAGTGCGACTGCGCAGAGGACCAGGGTGGACCACAAAAAGATGCGTTTTGCGTTTTTCGCCATGGTAAGCCTCCTTTGGTATGAGTTAACGGACGAAGTGCCCTTCGGAATTTCAGCACTATGTCAAAAAGCCACACTATCAAGGTCCTCTTCGGCGCCAGGGTCGCCAGTCAGGCGGGCGAGGAACTAAGAACCCTGGGGCGAGCCGCGTCCTGCTGGTCTGCGACGCGGAGCTTCTTAAGGCGACCCTCGTCAAACGCGTTCATCCTGGGCCTCGCTGAATGCGGAATGATAAAACTCGCTTTTGGGTAACTGAGAATATGAAAAACGGAGTGGCGTGTCAAGAAAAATAGACCCCGGAAGAATAAACCCGGTTTTTCAATGGGCAATCCTCGGGCAATTCGGTTCTTCTCCAAAAGTGTACATCATCGAAAATAACACGTAATATCGGAGAGTTAGAATTTAATCCAGTATCCTTACTAACGGATAAAATTTGCTGCTTTTCTTCCAATGTCCGTAGCGCGGATTCTCCAGAGGTGCGTAAACCGGTCAACCAAGATGAATGGATACCCTGTATCCTGGAACCGGGAGGGTCAACCAAAGAGTACAGAAAGAACTGGGCTACTGTGATCCGCCTGAGTTATTGATTCAGAAGATTTATGAGGTAGACCCTCTTACCTGCCCCAAGTGCCAGGGGGCCATGAAGGTGATAAGTTTCATTCAAGATTCGGAGATCATTAAAAAGATACTCAAGCCTCTTGATTTGTGGGATCTAAAATCAAAACCTTTGCCCAAGGCCAATGCTCCCCCTAAGAATATTGAACCTCATTTAAACTATTCCGACTGTCAGCTACCTCCATCCTACAATTATCTTCATGTGGATGAGCAGTATCCAGAAGACTTTTCCGCCTAATTTTTTAAAATGGAAGCTGGGCTTACGTGGATAAGTCTGCCTTAATTCCCCCAATTTGCTACTTTTGGGGCAATGAATCCGCAAAAACCTGTCTTTGGCTTGTCGCTTCGAGACATTACCGTCCAACGAATCTCACAAAAGGTATTCAACCGCAACATCATGTGTTCGTTTTGCAATGTTCGTTTTGCAATTGACGCACAAGGATAATTTCCCTATACTCCTCTCCACAAAAAGCGAGTTCATCATGGGGAAGAAGATCTTTCCAAACTGGTCAAAGAGCTTAAAGTTGAGGATTCTGTCTTCTCATGCAGCGATGTGCCCTATCAACACGTTATATCCGTTGGGGCCTTCGTAAATGCGGCCGGGGCTAATTTTGTGCTGCTGGGACCCGAGGACACCCAGATCAAGAGCAGCAAACCGGTCATCTCAGTGGGGGCTGTGCGCACCGGCTGCGGCAAAAGCCAGACCTCGCGTCGGATTATTGAAATACTGGTGGGCAGGGGCTTGAAGGTTGTGGCCATCCGCCATCCCATGCCTTATGGTAATATCGCCCCCCAGAAACTGCAGCGGTTTTGACAGTTTTTCGATCTTGAAAAGCATGACTGCACCATGGAAGAGATGGAAGAATACGAACCCCACGGGGTGCGGGGCAATGTTATTTACGCCGGTGTGGATTACGAGGCCATCGTCAGGGCGGCGGAAAATGACCCGACCGCTGAGATGTGATTCTATGGGACGGCCGCAACAATGACTTTCTCTTCTAGAAATCCGTCCTGCATGTAACGGTGCTCGATCCTCATCGCCCGGGACATGAGCTCACCTATTATCCGGGCAACGTACCCTTAAGATTATCCGATGTGGTGGTGATCAACGAGATGGGCAGCGCGGATGCCGAGGGTATTGAGAGCGCCCGCCGCAACATTGCCTCCGAGGCTCCGGATGCCATCGTCATTGACGCTGCATCCACCCTTGACGTGGATGACATTTCTGTAATCAGAAATAAAAGGGTGCTGGTGGTGGAAAACGGACCGACTTTGACCCACGGAGAGATGAAGATCGGCGGCGCCGGGCTGGTGGATCCACAGCCGTATATGGTGGGCCGCCTGTGCGAAACATTCGAGACTTATCCGGAGATTGGAACCGTTCTGCCGGCCACGGGTTACGGTGAGCAGCAGTTAAAGGACCTTGAGACGACAATCAACAATACCGAATGTGATACGGTGGTCATCGGCACACCCATTGATTTGAACCGCATCATCAAAATCGACAAACCCAATACCCGAGTGTACTACACCTGCAGGAAATCGGGCGCCCGAATCTGGATATGGTGTTGGATGATTTCGTAAAGAAACACACAAAGTAAAAAACGTTGCACGTTCTGGGTTACCAGTAATCTTTCGGCAATAAGCCAGCACGAAGCTCGAAACCTGTAATCCGAAAAGGAGGGAAGATGAGCCACTCAACGAACGAACAGCTTAATCAATTAAGGGCAACCGTCATCACCAAAGGTGTCGCCAGTGTGACGACCAACTTCATTGAGTCGGCCCAGGGAGCCATTTTGCGGGATGTTGACGGCCGGGAGTACATCGATTTTGCCGGCGGTATTGGTGTGATGAACGTCGGCCACAGCCATCCAAAAGTTGTGGCCGCCATCAAAAAGCAGGCTGAAAAATTTACCCACACCTGCTTTATGGTGAATCCCTACGAACCTGCCGTGAAGCTGGCCGAAAAACTTTGCAGGATCACCCCGGGTGATTTTGCCAAAAGAGCGGTTTTTCTAAACTGCGGTGCCGAAGCGGTGGAAAACGCGGTGAAAATAGCCCGCTACTACACGAAAAGACCGGCCATAATCGTCTTTGAAAACGCCTACCACGGCCGAACCCTTCTCACCATGACCATGACCAGCAAAGTCAAACCCTATAAATTCGGCTTTGGACCCTTTGCACCGGAAGTCTACCGGATGCCCTTTGGCAATGAAGTCGGCGCGGATAAACTTCATGATTTTTTCATTAAAAATGTCAATCCCGAATCAGTGGCTGCGGTGGTGGCCGAGCCGGTCCAGGGCGAAGGCGGGTTTATCGCACCGCCCCCGGACTACTTCCAGGGGCTGGTAAAAATCTGCCGTGACAATGGCATCCTGTTTGTGGCCGATGAAATCCAGAGCGGCATGGGACGCACCGGAAAGATGTTTGCCATCGAGCACTGGGGTGTGGAGCCTGACCTGATCACGGTGGCCAAAAGCCTGGCAGCCGGCATGCCCCTGGCCGCGGTGGTCGGCAGGCAGGAAATCATGGATGCGGTGCATCCGTGGGGTCTGGGAGGCACCTACGGCGGCAACCCGGTGGCCTGCGCTGCGGGGCTTGCGGTGCTGGAGGTTTTTGAAGAAGAGAATATGCTGGAAAAATCAGTGGCCCTAGGCGAAAAGCTACAGGCGCGCTTTGAAAAGTGGCAAAAGGATTTTGATGTTATCGGGGAGATCAGAGGCCTGGGGGCGATGCTGGGTCTCGAATTCGTCAAGGGCCCAAATAAAGAACCGGCGGCGGACGAGGCCAAGCAGCTGGCCGCTTATTGCCTCGAAAAGGGGCTGCTGGTTCTGGTCTGCGGAAGCTACGGCAACATTATCCGGATTCTGGCGCCGTTTGTAATTACAGATGATCAGTTGGAAAAAGGTCTGTCGATTATGGAAGAAGCTCTGAAAGAAATTTCAAAGTAATCCATCCACCAGGTTTTGGGGCCGGCACGGTGGCGGACCCTGCATTAAGTTGCCGACAGAGATATATCTGTAGAGCGGGGCACTGTGCCCGCCTCAACGTTAGCAATTCTAAATCGGGGAACCATAAGCGTTTGTTTGCGCGATAAATTTAATCGATTACTGCTTTAGCTCCGAAAATGTATGGAAAACGTGGGTTCAAAAACGATTTAGGGGTATCCCCTTGACTGGCGTAACCACAAGATGTAGTATTCCAAGGTATGGAGGATTACCCCAAGAACCTTTTGGAGCTGGAGCACCGATTTTCGACCGAGGAGGCCTGCCGACAATATCTGTACGAGTTGCGTTGG
>DATKZQ010000135.1:0-13030 GCA_035527895.1 Desulfatiglandales bacterium | reverse complement strand
GCTGCGAGCATAGACTGTGAATAATTTCCAGAGCTTAGTATCATATACATAGTTTCAAAAACCAGGTCTGGGCCAGGGATTGCTTCACATTCGTTCGCAATGACATCTATAAATAGTAGCCGTTTGAATGCAACTTGGTATCAGGCCTTTTCTTGATGATGTAGATACAGATGTTGATATCTAGCAGGTAGGTGATCACAGACCATCTCTCGCCTGCAGTTCTGGCTGTTCCCGAGTTTCCATGAAGTCGTGGGTGAAATGATCGAGACTGTTGACGAGAGAAGTCCAGGGATCGTCCTTTGGGATGAGCATGACTATACCCTGGAGCTTCTTGACGTAGACGTCCGTGCCCGAGAACCGGCAGTCCTTGGGCAGGCGTACGGCCTGGCTGCGACCGTTTATGAAAATGCGTGCTGTTTTCATGATACACCTCCGATGACACACGGTTGATACTATGATATATGCCAGTGTAGCTATCATCAGTCAAGGGAATCGCAGGAAAAACTTTGGCTGAAAAAGTGGCACGTGCTTAAACTATAAATCTGCCGGACGCGGGCGCACGCACATTCGATTCTTTTCCCCTCATTCCTATCTCTATTAATGGATAAATTCAGACCAATAAGTGGTAGTTTTTTTCTCATATCTAGGAACTGGTTTATCCATTTTCTCAATGCTTTCTAAGCAAGGCCAACTTAACTATTTGAAATTTATATGAAATTTAGAGAAATGAGCTTTGGCATTCTCTTTGCTGCCGTTTCATAATCAACGTAAATGCACGAGTCCTGGCGAAAACCTCCATTATGAAAGCAATGGGCGAGAAAGGAGCATTAAAGATAAAGAAGTTAGTAACAGTGTTATGCGCTGCTCTATTGGTTTTTGGTTGCACCGGAACGGCGAGCGCGGGACTGATCGAGGGGTTTGAAGGCGATACTGTTGGCTCACCACCATCAGGGGCATCTACCTGGACAGGTAATGTTACCGTTGAGACCGGCTCTGGGTTTACCAGTGGCTCAATTTCAGCCACCGAAGGGGATAATGTGCTCTACCTGACAACCGGACCCGAAGTAACCGGTGCCGGCCCATCGACGTATGACCGTGACGGAGATGGCGAGTTTGAAAATGATAGTGCGATGATGAGCATGAGCTTCACGGCACCTGAGGGCTCGATTGTCTCCTTCGATTATGATGTGTTAACCGAAGAAATACTGGGAGGTGTGGCGGATATCTTTGAAATAAGGCTTGATGGCAACACCATAGCCTCTGGAGCAATCGGCTATGCGAGCGGTTCTTTCCCCGCTGTCCCAACGTTTTCAGCGGTTCTGATTACAGGGCCACATGGCTCATCCTATGAGGATGGTCGTCTTGGCTGGAGTAATGTGAGTATAGCAGTTACTACCTCAGGTCCACACACTCTGGAGTTTTATGTTGGAGATTCAGGAGATGCACAAGTTGATACCGCAGTATTAGTGGACAACATTCAAATCATGGCGCCTGTCTCCGAACCTATGGCAGCAGGAGGCGCAGGCGGTGGCGGGTGCTTCATCGGAACCGCAGCCGACGGGCCCCGCAGGTAATCTTCGCTCTAAGGTATTCTGCCAGCAAGACACGAAGGTGGGGTCAGCAATGGCCCTGCCTTTCACAGTAATTACACTCATCTCTTGTGTATAAGCTGCCAAGCCTCAAAGTATCATTTTCTGCTTCTCTGGTTTTTGAGGTGCAAAGCCTTGTGCTGTCTATTCAAAGCCTCCCACAAGTCCCCTGGCTTACCATTACTATGTGTCCTATAGATTTTCCCGTGATTGAGGGATCATTCGAGAATACTTCAATCCGATGCGGCAGATTCATAATTTACACCCAAGGCAAAACCACCTATACTTCATCGTCAAGAAACGGGCTTCTTATCACCCATAAACGAGTACAAACACGGAGGGAGTATGGAGAAGGTCACCTACAGCATGGAGGATGGAATTGCCCAGATCACGATGGATGACGGCAAAGCAAATGCGATGGGCTGGGGATATTTTGAAGAGATGGGGAAAAGTATGGATCAAGCCGAGAATGACGGGGCGAAAATACTCGTGATTACAGGCCGCCCGGGTTTCTTCTCCGGCGGGCTTGACTTGAAACTGTTGCCCACGCTTTCCGCACGTGAGATGAAAGATTTCGCTACAACATTCGCCCGCACCATGCTACGCGTTTTCTCGTTTCCGGTTCCCACGATAGCAGCATCTACCGGACATGCGATTGCGGGAGGGGCTATGCTGACCTTCGCGTGCGATCGCCGTTTTGCCCTTGATGGACCCTACCGGATTCAAATGAATGAGACGTTGATTGGCATTCCCTTGCCAAGCTGGATGTTTCTGATAGCCAGATCCGCCATCCCTTCTCAGTGGCGCAACGAAGCGCTTCTTCATGCAAGGGCTTACAATCCCACCGAGGCTCTGGAACGCGCCATGGTGGATGCCGTTGCTCAAGATGCCGATAGTCTGGAAGCGCAAGTCAAGGCCGCGACTGCAGAACTGTTGACCCTGAACTTACCCGCATACGCGGCAAGCAAGAAGAACTGGCGGCAAGCAGACATAGAACACGTCCTGGATCTCTTGAAAAAGGAACTCTCAGGCCAAGCTTAGTCATCGGCTCCTGATCAAAGCTGGAGGAGGCTTTCCCGGGGTCAAATCTTTACTTTTGATATTTTTCCAGATCAGATTTCTGTTTTGCCATAATCACCTCTTGTTTCAGCGCTTATACCTTTAGAAGGCTCGCCCGAACCGCCACCTTTGTTTTTTGCACTTTTCCACAAAGGGCTTAGCCTCTATCCTGGAGCAGGACATAACGCCTCAAGAGCTTCTGTTTCACTTGGACTTGAAAGCAGAGGTGGCAGTGCAAGGTAGCGGGATGTTCATATGGTAGTTGGAACAAGGTGAGATTCTAAAGGCCCCGTCAGAGGTGAGAATGGATATTTCTAGACATAGTCTATGCTTGGGATTCTTTACCCTCCTATTTCGCCTTTACGGTACCGAGCTTTATGGCATTCTCAGGGCAAACCTCATGACAGCAAAAGCATCGGATGCACTTTGAATAGTCCAGCCTTGCGACTTCGCCATTTACCGTGACAGCACCTCTGGGGCAGATCTTCTCGCAGTCCCCGCAGCCGATGCACTTGTCCGTCACAACGGGGCTCTTCCTTGGCGGCTTTTTGCCGGTTAACAGGTGATCGGCGGTGTTCGGCAGTTTGAACCCCGTAATAGCGATATCTTCGGGCTTGAGGATTGGATAGTCAATCGTTTCCGGCCACAAGTGTCGGATCTTCGCCCGCTTTAGAATTGGTATACCAATTGGTTCTATCCCTAGGATCCTGCAGACCGTTATATCCATGGCCACGGGGTCCGTGGATGCCAAAACCCATCCGAGTGTAACCGGATCGCCGCTCCCCGGCCCTTGGCCTTGCATTCCCAGAATGCCGTCCATGATAAACAACTGGGGCTTCGCCACCAGAAGGACATCGAGCAACATATCCGCGAAGGAGGCCCTCGAAGGGAACTGGGCATGATACTTTGCCTTGGTAAGCCCGGGGATCGCACCGTACATGATCTTGCAGGCCAGCGTCAGGTACTGGAAGGAATGGGTCTTGAGTTTTGGCAGCGCGATAACCTTGTCGGCACCGAGGACATAGTCACAAACAGGCGACCGCGTTAATCTCTTGCCGTTAGGGATATCCAGCTTCATGACACCCGTATCGTAGTTCAGGGGTATGTTTTCCTCATGTGCCAGTGCCTCTAATCCCGACCGCTGGTATGCCTTGCTCAGGCTCCTTTGTGAGAACATGCCTCCCGGAGAATCGCCGATACAGGGGCTGCCTCCAGCTTTTCTTACTGCCTGAGCCACAGCTCGCACGAACTCCGGATGGGTCGTCACGGCCTTTTCGGGCTCCTTGGCAGACAGGAGGTTTACCTTGAGGAGGACCCTGTCGTCCTTTCCGATAAACCGCCCCATCCCTCCGAGCGGCTCCAAAAGCGGCTCAATCTCCGGAGCGGAATATGTTGCCTTTCGTATGCTGACCTCCGCCATACTCTTTTTCCTTATACTCGTAACGCCATGAGAACCTGCCGCACAATGATTGTATTCCTTACCTGCGGCACGCCGTCTCAAAGAACGCAGGATTTGAAACGGGCATGTATTAGCATGTGAATTACCTATAGTCTACTGCAATGTAACGGTGACACCTGCTCTTCTCCCCTCACAAAATCTGTTATTGAGGGTTTTTCGTCTTTAAAGCGTACTGGTTCTTTAGCTTGTCAATGTAATACGCGCACGGGGCTGTAAACAGTTGCGGTTTTGCCCTCTATTTCGGGGAAAGCGTGCCCTTCGTTACTCAGGCACCCCCTGCCTGCTCGGTGATTGTTTCCGTCACGCGGATGTTCCGCCTGGCGTATTCGTCCAGGAGGTTTTCGTAGCAGCGTTCCGTGCGACCGATAAACTCAGGGGCACAAATCCCTTTTTGCGCGAGCAATCCATTGATCACCTGACGGGCTACAATAGCACAGGTATACCCGGTTGTACGGGCCATGGAGGTGGTTTGTGTTTCCTCATCGTATTGATCCAACAGGTAGTACGTGTAGCGAAGCCCCCTGCCCTGCTTCTGCCCCTCTATCACAACCTGCATAACCGTCAGGTCTGCCTCACCCTCTTTCAGGCGCCACTGATCAAAAAGCAGCTTCGAAGTCAGGGCGATTGGCCGAACCATGTGGCCCTCCACCTCAATGGGGTCCGTGTTGAGGAACCCGCTTTGCCTAAAGATGCGCATCAGGTTGGCGTGACCAGGGTAGCGAAGGGTTTTCTCTCTCATAAAGGGAATATCCAGGGTCCTCATCATCGTGCGCAAACCGTCGGTGTTAAAGGCCTCTACAGTACCCAATTCAGGCAACGTGATCAGCTCAGCATCGGAAAGTGCCGGACGAATTACTTCCTTGCCATACTCTATGAGCCGAGCTGGGCGCGTGTACTCCTCGAAAACATCACAGGGCGAAAACACTGCCTTATACTCAAATGGCCACTGCCGTACCCGCGGCAATCCCCCCACATGGCACACATAGCGGTCTGTTCGGTCCAGTAGATCATATGCATGGCCAGCGATGATGTTGCACAAACCAGGGGCTACGCCGCAATCGACCACCGCTGTAACCCCCTTGGATTTGGCCAGATCATCCAGCAGAAACGCATCCTCCTCGAAGAAGGATATGTCCACAACGTTTTTCCCCGCTTCAATAATACCCCTGAGGGTCTCAAACCCCATGAAGCCGGGGACGGCGCAAATGGCGAAGTCGCAATCGGCCGCGATTGATGAGACACTTCCTTCCTTTTGGAGATCGGCTCGAATCCCCCGTACCGGTGCCTGTATCTCAAGCTTCTTCAAGGCGTGATCATTAAGATCAACCGCAGTTACACGCAACCCTGTTTCTTGAGCCAGGTCTTTAGCAATGGCGCTTCCAATCATGCCGGCGCCCAAGACAGTTACCTGCATGTGTCCCTCCAAATATTACGCGGGTCATCCAATCGCATTGAAGTGTTCGATTATGCCTTTTACTCCTTTTTCTCAAATCAATAAACCGCAAACCGAATGGAACCGGCAACGTGAAGGATGTATTCACCGAAAGCCCCATTCTGGCAAAAAACATGCTCTAAATCCCCGATATTTGCGCACGGAAACAGGGATATTCTTGAGACATTTAGGTAAATAAGAGGGAGGGTCACACCGCGATCTATCAGAGTATCGTATCGCGATATGACCCCCGTCGCTCATCCTGAAACATCAAGTTCGGGCAAAGCAGATCTTGTTACCCGGCTGCCGCTGCTTCGGCAAGGCGTTCCGGCCCTGAAAACGCCAGGTATCCCGGAACAAGCAACCGCACCAGCGGGATGGCTATGAGAATCCCCCACCAGTACGGTTTACCCCTCGTCTGGGCAATCGCCATAAAAACAAGTATGCCAAAGAAGATGTTGACAAAAGGGATAGGAGTAAAGACTACCCACCATCCCGGCTTGCCGGCGATCTTACACAAAAGGTACAGATTGAGTACGGGAACCCACGCCATCCATGCATGCTCGGTTCCGGTTTTCTTGGCCAAAACCTGAAGACAGATTGCCAGATAGACATAAAACGCCAGACCTAAGATAATGGGCACTGCCGTGCCGCCGGGTCCGCATATGGGATAATGATGAAACCTGTACATGGTATTACCTCCTTTTCTGTAAACCTTGTTCCACCCGTGCTCGCCAAGGCGATGGAGGGAACAGGGCGCTAACATAAGCTCTAATCCCTTCCCATTCTATCTCGCATCTCATCCAGCACCTGTGCCTGCTGGTCTTCATCGAGCACGTTGTAGAACTCCATGAAATAATCAACGATCTGCGCCAGATGGTCAGGCATATCTTTAAATCGATTCTTCACGAGACTCGCTGCTACGTTCATATCCGGATTCCCGCGGTTGATTTCGCCTCGCAGCTCCTCGAACAACTTCCGGTGCTCCTCCTTGGCCTCATTCAAGCTGGTCTCCACCTTGCTCCGGATCTCCTTGTATTTCTTTTGTTGAGCCTCAGAAAGACCCAGTTTCTCCACTCGCTCATCAAACCGCTTCATGATGTGCTCGGAGATGTCCTTGCCAGCGAATCGGTGCGTTCCCCATCTCCCATGAAATGCGCCTCTCTCTCCTGAATCCCTGTTTGAAAAAACCTTGTCGCAGAATCCATGAGGTCCGCAGCCAGCCAAAAGACCGAAAGCGAGAACAACTGCTCCGACGATGATCCATGTGTGTTTTGATTTCATTTTCTCCTCCTTTGTTTAAGTTTGTTGCTACTCTCAAATGAACTCATGTTACGCACATGTTAACCGCGGCCTGTTAAGAATGTTTGTTGGGGGTGTTAAAAAATGGTAAAAGACTGTAAAAAAATGAAAAGCCAGGAGACATTCATGGGGAAAAGGGTTTTACTGGTAGACGACGATGAGAAGCTCCTGAAGCTTCTCAAAGAATACCTGGAGGATTACGGATTTGAGGCCATGACCCTCACCGATGGATTTTCCGTCCTCCAAACGATCCGGGCAGAGTCGCCGGATATCGTGATACTGGACATCATGCTGCCCAAAAAAGATGGGCTGGAGGTGCTGAAAGAGATCCGTATGGAATTCTCCCTGCCCGTTATCATGCTTACGGCAAAAGGAGAGGACGCGGACCGGATTGTTGGACTGGAGCTGGGAGCGGACGACTACCTTCCCAAACCCTTTAACCCCAGGGAGTTGCTGGCCAGGATGAAGGCCGTGCTCCGAAGACTTCCCTTCCGGGACAAAGGCGAGACCGGAAAGAATGACGGTCTCCTTCTCGAGGCCGGCGGTCTAGCCTTAAACAGGGCAAGACAGAGCCTTCTGGTTGAAGACGACGAAGTTGAGCTCTCCTCAACCGAATACAAGATTATTGAGGTGCTCATGGAGCATCCCAACAGGGTGTTGAGCCGCGATGAACTCATGAATCGTGCCCGGGGGCGAGACTTCATGGCCTTTGACAGAAGCATTGACGTCCATATCAGCAAACTGAGGTCGAAATTGGAATCGTATCCCCGCTTCAGGAAGGTAATCAAAACCGTGTGGGGGACGGGTTACATGTTCGTGGACGCCCCATGAAACCCGGAAAGCTGTACCTCAAGATATTCCTTTCCTTTGTGCTGGTTCTCATCGTGACCGAGATCCTGGTCTTCGGTCTTTTCAGCATTGCAGGTCAAAGGAGTTTCCGGTCCCGCTTTGAGCGATATGCCGGCTCCCAGGCCCAAATAGCCAAGGAATTCATCGAAGAGCGAATCAGATCAAAACCGGAAACAACCATCGCTGAAAATGAGCCCCTCAAAAATCTCATCCAGCACCTCAGCGAAATCTACGGCGCAAAGATGTGGCTGGAAGGCCCTGACGGGACAGTGCTACTCCAATCCTTTCCAGGCGACATCCCCGTGAATATGGGCATGGTGTCCGAAAGGCGCGTGAAGGATTTCGGACATTTCAAACTGCACCGCCATTTCAAAAAAGGATGGACATCCTTCATCGTTGTTCCATTGGAAATTCGGGAGCATGAAAGCGGCAGCCTCAATGTGTTTTTCGATAACATGGAGCCACCACATCCCGAAAAAGGTTTCGCGCTGGGGCTCGTCGGAATCGGCCTTGTCATCGCGCTACTCATAATCCCGGTTTCAAGGATCTTCACAAAGCGCATCAAGCAGCTCAGGCATTCGGCCCTGCAAATCGCGGAAGGAGATCTTTCCCATAGAGTGACCGTCAAGGGAAAAGACGAGATCGGAGAGCTTGGCCGATCTTTCAACCAAATGGCGGACAAAGTGGAACGGATGATTCAGGGAGGCAGGGAGCTTACGGCCAACGTATCCCATGAGCTCCGGAGCCCCCTCGCAAGAATCCGCATTGCTGAGGAAATCCTTCGGGAACGGTGGAAACGGGGAGACTATCAGGGCTGTGAAAGGCACCTGGATAACATACGCCAGGATATAGAGGAGCTGGACCGCCTCATCGGCAGCATCCTCGTTCTCTCAAGGCTGGATATCCAGGAGGCATCCCTGAAACGTGAGCCCTTCAATCCCTCTGACCTGATACACGAGCTCGTTGAACGGTTCAAGCCCTCCATAAGCCGCAGGAGTTTGCACCTTATGACGGATTTGTCGCTCGCCCCGCCCCTTATCGGGGACAGGGATGCGCTTCGAACGGCGCTCTCAAACATCCTCGACAACGCCGTCAAGTTCACTGCAGAGGGGGGCGGTATTATCGTTACTATGCAAACGGAGGGCGATTGTGTTCAAATCGACGTCACAAATTCCTTCCAGGCCCTTTCCGCAGAGGATTTGACCGGGATCTTCGAGCCCTTCTATCGGACCGAACGAGCCCATGTAGCCGGATCAGGACTGGGTCTGGCAATCACGAGAAAGATAATTGAACGGCATGGCGGGACCATTGAAGCCGAAAATGCTCCGGAGGGTTTGAGAATTCAGATACGACTGCCCATGGGTGATAATAAAGAAACGTGAAACGTGCGGTTTTTAAAGTTCTTCCGGTGTGAAAGAGACCACCTGATCTATGCAGGGTTGGCCGGCAAATAGCATGACCAGCCGATCCACACCGAGGGCGATCCCCGCAGATTGTGGCATGTGGTGCAGGGACCTGAGGAATTTCTCGGGCAGAGGATACACCGTTTTGCCCTGTTGCCGGCGTCTTTCTCGCTCACTTTCAAACCTCTCCCTCTGTTCACGAACATCGGTCAGCTCCGTAAAGGCGTTGGCAACCTCCAGGCCCGCCATATACAGCTCAAACCGTTCGGCATACGCGGGGTCATCCTGTTTTAGGCGTGCGAGGGCGGCAAGGGATGCGGGATAATCATAGAGGAAGGTCGGTTTGGGTACGCCCAGATTGGGTTCTATCTCCTGCACCATTGCCTCGTCAAACCGACCAGACTCCATGGAGCTTTCCATGGACATGGAGGCATAGCGCTGAAAGGCCTCTCTAACTGAAATGCTATGCCACGGGCTCTTCAGGTCAACGGCGTGCCCCTGGAAGTCGATACTCTCTCCAAACCCAAGGCGGTGCGAAACAAAGAGGATCATCTCTTCCACCTCATCCATAAGCTCACGGTAGTCGATCCCTGCACGGTACCATTCGAGGATGGTGAATTCGGGCAGATGATTTTCCCCTCGCTCGCCTTGGCGAAAGCACCTGCAAATCTGAAACAATTTCGGATAGCCTGCTGAGAGGAGCCGCTTCATACACAGTTCAGGGGAGGTATGGAGAAAGGCTTTGCTTGCACTGATGGCATCGATGTGGAGCTCGGGGGCAGGAGCAGGTATCAGGTGAGGGGTCTCGACTTCAAGGTACCCCTTTTCAATGAAAAAAAGCCGTATGGCCTGGATAATCCTGGCTCGCAACCAGAGGTAGGACTTCTTGGCGGCCAGTCTTTGCTCTTGCCCGTTGAATGAGTCGCCATTATTTGACCCGGGTGACATACTCCCCGGTTCTCGTGTCAATGGTTATCTTGGTCCCTTCCTCAATAAAAGGGGGGACGCGCAGGGCATATCCCGTTTCCAGGGTGACAGGCTTGCTGTTGCCGGATACCGAATCGCCCTTCACCCACGGGTCCGCCCTGGTTACCGTGAGATCAACAAAATTGGGCAGCGTGATCCCGATAGGCCTATTATCAAACAAAAGTATTTCTACCTGCAGGTTGTCAATGAGGAAATTCTTCGCTTCTCCCACCTGGTCTTCATTAAGGGAGGATTGTTCGTAGGTTTCTACATCCATGAAATAGAAGACCCTGTCCTGGTTGTAAAGGTACTGCATCTTCCGTTGTTCCAGATTGGCGGGCTCAAAGGCGTCTCCGGACCGGTAGGTGCGATCGATAATCACCCCGGTGATCATATTCCTGAGTTTGCAACGGTAAAGGGATTGGCCCTTTCCCGGCTTGGAGAACTGAAAATCGATAACCACATAAGGCTCTTCATCGATCTGGATCTTTAGACCCTTCTTTAGATCACTGCTATTGTACATGGGCGGTAGCCCCTTTTCTATCCCTCTCAGTCATATAGTAGCACATAGACATTTTTTCGGGAATATAGGTAAGGCATATCCTTATGTCAAGCGCAAACAGGCGGGAGGTCTATGCAAGAGGAAGGTTTACCCTTGAGCCCAATTTCAAAACAGCAGTCCCTTCATGAGGACTGCTGTCGCACATTGGTAAGCACACAGGCCGGACAAGCCTCAACCTCATAGCCTATAAGTGTTTCGAGGCTTTAGTTCTTTCTGGCCTTATCTTTCGATACCGTTTACATTGACACCCAACTGCCTTTTCCCTATGCTACCATCCCTCAAGGACAACATGGTTCCGTATAGCCTTGCCTATCAAGTATCACCGCAACCGCTTCTGAGCCAATTGAATCCGCAAGCGACCATGCCGGGAAATTGGCGGCAACGTGAGAAAGGCCATTGAAGGTAGAAGAATATGCACCAGTCGAGACCTGATTTGACACCGTTTTTTGCCCCGAGAAGCATCGCCATAGTCGGCGTTTCCAGGGGAGCTTCTAGCCTTAGCGGGACAAGCTTCCTGGACCGTCTTCTGGATAGCGGCTTTCCAGGGCCCCTCTATCCCATCAATCCCAAGGCCACGGCGATTCGAGGTCTGCGGTCTTATCCGAGTCTGACCTCTCTGCCTGAGGCACCGGAGCTTGTTATTGTTTGCATACCCGCCGTTCAGGTTCCCTTGGTGCTCGAGGAATGCGGCCAGAATGGACTGAAATATATACACATTCTCTCGGCTGGTTTTAGCGAAACTGGCTCCGAAGAGGGTAAGGCGCTCGAGGAACGATTAGCTGCTATCGCCAGGAAAATGGGCCTCCTGATCATGGGCCCTAACTGCATGGGTCCCTATTGCCCCTCTGCAGGGCTGACCGCGTGGGGTGCCATACCAGGCCGTGCCGGCCACCTTGGTATCATCTCCCAAAGTGGTGGGCTCACTCAGCGACTTACCGAATATACGTGCTCCCTCGGCATCGGTGTCAATAAAGCAGCAAGTATCGGAAATGCCACGGTATTGGACAGCACTGACTACCTCGAATATATGGCTGAGGACGAGGGCATCCGCCTCATCGCCCTGTACCTCGAGAGCGTTCGCGACGCCAAGCGTCTGTTGCATCTCGTCAAAGACATTAACCGCCATAAACCTATCATCCTTTTAAAAGGGGGAAATACCCGGGCTGGGGCCTCCACAGTCGCTTCCCACACCGGAAGCCTGGCCGGGGAGCAGAGGGTATGGGAGGCCTTTACCCGTCAAACAGGGGTGATTCGAGCGCTATCCATGAACGAATGGGTGGACGCCATCCTTGCCTTCTCCCATTTGCAGGAGCCTTGCGGGAATGGGACCTTTCTTGTAGGTGGGGGCGGGGGAAACAGCGTGCTCCATGCTGACACGTCCATTCGTGAGGGGCTTACTGTTCCCTCTCTCTCCGATGCAAATATGGGAAAGCTTCGCCGGATCGTCCCTGCGGCAGGAAGCATCGCAGGAAATCCCCTCGACCTGTGGGCGACCCTTCAAGACCATGCCTGTCTCGCTGAGGTGCTCGAGATAGCCTGTAGCGATCCTCACATCGACATGGTCATCGTGGATCGTTTGATTCCGCGAAAAGCTTTCCACGTGCCCGATATTCCGGGCTCAACTGCAGCGCTCATAGACTGTATTGGCGGGAATCGGCTTAGAAAACCGACGGTCTTCATCGTGGACTCGGAAGGCGGTGATCCAGATCTGGCCAGCAAAGGTTCTACACTGAGGGCCCAGCTCTGCGAGGCCGGCATTCCGGCCTATCCTTCATTCGAGAGGGCGGCCCGAGCCTTGGTGCACCTCCATCACTATCATAGCCGGTTTCGCATACTTTCCGCTGGCGACGCGCCCGAGGGCCAGACCTCCGTTTAACTCATGTTTTTTGTTGAGCAAAAGGGTGTCGTCACGCAACGGTCGATCTGTCTTCGTCACAAACCTATGGCTGTTCAATGTCTGAATTCGCCAACCTCGTGATACCCATCTTGTGATCACCCCATTGTGCCTGTATCCATTGTGCCTGTATCCTTGACACATACCCATCTTTGCACTATCCTCTGTTACTCAAAATACAGCGGTCCATGACCAAACAATTATGCTATCACTAGCGAAGCTCCGCCTCAAACCGATGAGGCACGATCTAAGAAAGAAAATGCGAAATCCGAAATAATTTTCTAATGACCAAAATTCCAATGCTCCAAACGAAAAGAACTTTGCCAAGAGCTACTCAGCTTCGGGTTGTTTTGAATTTTGAACATTAGAATTTCGGTAACACTTTAGCTCTTTGAAATTAATCTCAAGCCGAACATGGAGATATCTTTTTTTGACTGTGCCCTCCCATGGTTCAGAGGAGTGGGCGTTTCAAAACGGCGCACACAGGCTGCTACCTTAGTGCTAAGGCTTATGGG
>DATKZQ010000134.1:0-11985 GCA_035527895.1 Desulfatiglandales bacterium | reverse complement strand
GCGAACTTTTGCCTGGCCTAACTGGATTTCAGCGCCTGTCATTTGATCAGATAATTCTGCGATGAGCGGTTCGAGGTCGCCGTTCAACGCTGCCCTGTGGTGTTCAATTGAGTGCTTTGATTTGATGATAAATTGCGACTGGAATATGCGATGGATTAGGGCTATGCGGAGTTCATCCATTCAGTTGGGGTTCTGCACCCAGCCTGTAGATGTTACGTATAGTAATGACAAGCCAAGAGACTTGAGGCGAGTTTTCCATTTATAGCAGTAAACCTATACTTTTGGGGAGCACCTTTAACACACAAGATGTGGGCGTTCAGACGAGAAAGGCAGAGCCATTTCTGACTCTGCCTTTTGCCATTTAGATTCTACAGTCTTTTTATTTTGTTAAACTTGTTTTTCAACCCCACAAGGCCGATTAAGGCAAAGCTTAGGAGCAGAATTAGAGCCGTTGTTTCTTGTGGGATAGGGGACCCGTCGGCTGCAGTGGCGATAAGACACACTCTATTGCTGCTATTGCTGCTGACCACAGGTACCACAGGTACCGGGGGGCGCTCGAAGCTTGTGTAGTATACTTCATTCTCTCCATCCCTGTAATCGCTCCACACTATGTGGGCCTTGCCGTCTGCGTCTACGTCCAGGTAAGGCATGGTCCATAAATTAGTGGGCTCTGCTGTCTCGTTCGTAGTCAATGCGGTGTCGCTGACAAGTGTGTTGCCATTGGTGTCCAGTATCAGGTAGTGAATATTCGGGCCATCGGGGTCTTCGGATTCTTCCCAGGTTATGTGGATCTGTTGGCCATTGCCGGAGGAGGCGATTGCGGGATGACGGGATATATATCCATCATCCGGTGTCAATGCCGTGATCCCGACCGCGGTGATAGTTGCCGCATCGGCAGCACCGCCATTCTGGTCATCCAGGGAAGGGTCGAGCTTGGTGTAGGTGACCTCCTGGTAGGAACCCGAGTCCCATCGCTGGTCTCTAAAGGTTATATGTACCTTGTTGCTCGAATCGATGACGATTCCCGGGCGAGTAGAGTCGTAGCCGTCGTCATCTGTTAGCCGGGTGTCATCGATGAGGGTGTTTCCGTTGTTGTCCAGCATGGTGTACCAGATCTCACGCGAACTTGTGTCATAATCATCACAGTAAACGATATGAGCGTTACCGTTAGAGTCAATCGCCACATCCGGCTGGTCGGCGCGGGCCTGGGAATCAGTTAGTCTAATCTGCGGCCCTTGCCCTGCCCCTGCCGGTACTGCTACTATCAGAACGGTGCTGAGGACAAACGTAAATACCACAATAAGATATACAGATTTTTTCATTTTGACTCCTTAGATTAAGAGGTTAAGATTTACTAATGGTTGACTACTCCTCTGGCGGATTTGTTCGGTCAATATCATGAGCCTCCCAAACACCAGTAATGCACTTTATCGCCTGTAAATACCTTAGGATAGCCCTCCTTCTCTTCGCTAACGCTACAGCTGTGGGATATATTTCCTAAGACCTTCACTATCTTCAGCCAATCCTTGGCAGACATAGAGGCATAGTCATCGTCCACATACACTCTACTATCTAAGATCTTTTTCCCCACAACCCGACACCTAAGGTTCTGTCAAAAGCAGGATACGCAGAGTTTGATGGGTATCTCCGTCTTAGAAAACGCTGATTTTGGTCGTAACAGGCCAATCTTGGAATCAGGAGCAAGCCAAGTATATTTGGAAAGTATTGTCCTGGTTCAGCGTGAATTGGAAAATGCGGGGTTAAGATTAAGCTACTGCAGGCATGTTCTCGATTTTGCTTGAGAAACATTCAGATTCCTCGTGAATTGCCCTTTGACAAGCCATTTTGAAGAAGTGGCGTTTCAGTCTCCCACGCGCCCTGGCTGCCTGTAACTTTTTATCCTCCTGGTTTTTAAATCAAAGAACCTTTGGGGATTGCCGGTTTTGGTAACCGCTGATTTCGAGTCGTCTCTTGTTCCTTCTGATTCCAAGCAAGCTTATGCGTGAACTAAAAGTTGAAAGAAATGTCAAACTATCAGTTGAGGTTCGATCTGAACCTGGTTTTAAAAAGCAGCTATAGCAAATTTTGCGCCAATACTCATAGAAAAATAGGCCAGCAGTGAAGCCGGGGGACCCATCTTTACTTTTGCCATTTTCCGGGATCAAACCTTCCCTTTTACCCCAATCACCTGCCCGCCTAGCATTGGCATACCCCCTGATAAATGATCCTTATAGTTCCCCGTGCGAACCCATTCTGGAAATCAAGTGCAGGCGGCCGGAAGGAAACTCTTATATACACCCGATTGTTGGGCGTATTGTCCTTAAAATGGACCGATTCTATTTTCTCAAGGCGGAAAATAACAAAACGTCTGGGTCAGCCTATAGCAGCGCATTGAATTCTTCTAAGGTGAGGCCAGCTTGGCGGATGATTGCGCGCAAGGTGCCCTTTGCAATTTCTTTATGGTTGGGCACAGTAAGGCGGCGATAGGGAGGAATCTCGTTTCTTAAGATAATGTGGCTGCCTGTTTGGTGATCAACACGGTAGCCGATTTTCCTAAGGCTTCGCAGACTTTGTTTCCAGAAAGAAGTGGCAGTTTTGTCAAATCGCAACCTCAACAATTTCCTCATCAATGGGGGGCGGGATCGGCTCGTCATGTTTGTTTAGGCTTTCGAGGTAGCCTCGAATCGCGTCTTGAATGTTTTCGATCGCTTCTTTCCTTGTCTTACCCTGTGAAATGCAACCCGGCAATGAGGGGCACTCGACGACAAAGGCCCCGTCTTCATCCTGTTCAATGATGATCCGATATTTCATCTGCTTTCCTCCTGTATTCTCTTGCTTTTCAGGACCTATCATACCACACGAGGCAAAACAGTTGAAGCCATCTCGATGAAGCATGTTACCCCCAATCACAGGAAATAGGGGACATTAGAATATAAGATTCCAGTCGGTTGAAACAGTTATCTGTGAAGATGGGGCCGCCCATCAAAAGGGGGCACACGGGGTCGCGGTAGGAATGCCGGTTGCCCGACACCCCCCGCGCAGATTCGTAGGTGATTATCAAGTCTCCGTTTGACTTATGTGGAGCCGGTGATCACATCTTGAATTGTGAATTGATCAGCGGCGGGTCATTTTCCTTTTACCCCAATCACCCTCTAATGGGTGACCCCTTTTTACATAAGGATTTCCCCTAAGAGCTTCAACATTAGAGGATTTCTGAGCTCCTTTAATCTATGCACGATTTCATTAAGACCAGCTTTTCCTGTTGCCAGACTAAACCATAGTGTTATATGAATTTCTTGTTCCATCACGGTGTCTTTCTTTTTGGTTTGCAGCGCTCTCTTTAACCATGGAAAGAGATAATGATTTCAGCAAAATCTTTTTGGGCCTCAACTTTTGAACGTTTTCAATTTTTTGAGTATACTCCTTATATGCAAATAAGGGCTGTCCCAAAGACTGTTTGGGGGCGCTACTTTAACTACAATCGCTCTAAGAGAGGAGGTTAGTATTATAATAGGTGTTGCCGATCAATTGCTCGTCTTTATCACCACGTATGGCATCAAGATTATTGGGGCAATCGTAATTCTGATTCTTGGCCGTATCGCCGCCGGCATTGGGCGCAAGATTGTAAAGAGAATGCTGGAGAAGGCCAAAACAGAGCCCTCAATCGTTTCGTTCGTGGGGAGTTTAACGTATATATTGTCTAGTATTTGCTGTGCTCGCTGCTTTGGCGAAATTCGGCATCCAGACGGCATCCTTTGTGGCGATCCTCGGTGCAGCCGGTTTTGCTATTGGGTTTGCCCTGCAGGGATCCTTAGCCAATTTTGCTGCCGGCGTTTTGATCCTTGTGCTCCGGCCTTTTAGAGTAGGTGATTTCATTATAGGTGCAGGTGAGGCTGGCACTGTTAAGAAAATCCAGTTATTTACTACGGAGCTCGCCACGCCAGACAATATCAAGGTGATGGTGCCAAACGGTAAGCTCTTTGGGGACGTGATAAAGAACGTTACAGCGTATGACACCAGGAGGGTAGACCTTGTGATTGGCATTGGCTATAGCTCCGACATCCAAAAGGCCTATGATGTCATGATGGATATCATTAGCAAAGACTCCAGGATACTTTCCGACCCACCCGCTCAGATCGCTGTTTCAGAGCTGGCCGATTCCAGTGTGAACTCTGTGGTTCGCCCGTGGGTAAAAAAGGAAGACTACTGGCCTGTAAGATTTGAGCTTACCCGAAAGATCAAAGAAGCTTTTGACGAGAATACTATCGAAATACCTTTTCCGCAGCGGGCCGTGCATATGATTTCGGAAACATCTGAGACCTGATCAGACTTTCTTAGCTTTAATTTCCGAGATGCTTGGGAGGATTGCATGAGATATCTACTGGCAATTATCCTGCCCCCTATGCAGTTCTTTTATGCGGGAAACCTGTGCAGGCGATTTTGAATTTGCTTCTGACTATTCTCTTCTGGATTCCTGGAGTTGTCATGCACTTTTTGTGGTACATAGTTACCTTGCCGACAAGCGCACCGATAGGCTAATAGAAGCGGTAGGAAAATCGCGAAAGAGTAAATAGATTCCGGTTACATATTAGTTTTGTTTCAGGATGCTTATTGAAACGGTGGGAAATAATATGAGAATACGCCTTGAAGTTGCTACATCTGTTTTTTTTCTTGTCTTCCTTTTCTATGCTGGTTGTCAGACCACTTATTATGCCGTCTGGGAGAAATTGGGGAAAGAAAAACGGCATCTTCTTAAAGATCAAGTTGAAAAAGCGCGGTCTGAACAACAGGCTGCTTCCGAGCAGTTCAAAGATGCACTGACCGGAATCAAGGAATTGTATGGATTTAAGGGAGGTGAGCTAGAGGAGTTCTACAACAAGCTGAAGTCAGATTATGAGGAATCTGAGAGACGTGCCGAAGCAGTGAGAAGCAGGATTGCGAAGGTTGAGCAGATCTCAAAGGATCTGTTTAAGGAATGGGAGGAAGAGATAGATGAAATAAGCAACGAGCAATTTAGGATGAAAAGCAGAGACTCCCTGAAAGATACCAAACAGCGGTATGCTCGGCTCCGCTCAGGAATGACTAAGGCCGAAACCAGCATGGACCCGGTCTTGAGGCGTCTAAAAGATTATGTTCTTTACCTAAAGCATAATCTAAATGCTCAGGCAATCGGTGTTTTAAAAAAAGAAGTGGGCGATATTGAAGTGGAAGTTCAAGGGCTCATCCAGGACATAATGCAATCTATTGTTGAAGCGGATAAGTTTTTGAAAACTCTTGAATAGGTTAATGCAATTCATCCCACAACCATGATAAAAAAGTACGCAGAGCTATGAGCCGGGGGCAAGTCTTTCCCTATGCCATTTCTCGCGATCAACCCGGCTTTTGCCCCAATCAGCATCTAAGCATTTAGCGATCAGCTCTCAGCATCCTTGCATGCTATGGTAAAACCTTCACCCTCTAAACAATGAGCATCTCAACTCTGGCCAAAACCGCTCCCCGCTGAGGGCTGTCCTCAGAACTTATTCCAGTAAATCAAAGCACGTAAGAACTCTGCTACAAACAAAACACAGCGGACGATGAAGAGATTTTCCTGCATAGTAACTGCTCGCTCTTGATGTAGGCCAATCAAGCTGATACAATTTGATATGGGATGGAGGCAGGGGTCAAGTTTTCAATTGTGAATTGGTCAGCGGCGGGGCGGCTTTCCTATAGTGACTTTGCCGGTATGATCTCGAAATCGCTTTCCTTTAGCAACCTCGAGTACTATCTGTACGCCACCGTCTCAAAGGCGTTTCCCTGAGTGTTCTACTTCAAAAGCGGATACCGACAATTTCTTTCAGGAGGAAAGTCAATGAAGGATTATGAAAAACTTGGCACCTTTTACATCGGCAAGCAATACGATCTCGCCACACGAAGCCGGCACGATGAGCTCGTCCTGTACGATTCGAAAGACCTCACCACGCATGCAGTGATCATCGGCATGACGGGAAGCGGTAAGACCGGCCTCGGCATCGGGATTATCGAAGAGGCCCTGATCGATAACATACCGGTCATCGCGATCGATCCCAAAGGAGATTTGCCGAACCTGCTTTTGACATTCCCCGCACTGAATGCCAAAGACTTCCGTCCTTGGGTGAATGAGCAGGAGGCCGCAAAGACGGGCCTGACACCGGACCAGTATGCTGCCCAGCAGGCCAAGGTATGGCGCAAGGGGCTCGCGAGCTGGAACCAGGAGCCAGAACGAATTAGCCGCCTGAAAGCATCGGCCGACTTCGCCGTGTATACCCCCGGGAGTACTGCCGGTTTGCCGGTGAATATTCTGCGTTCCTTTTCCCCTCCCCCGCCTGCCATCAGAGAAGACTCGGATCTGCTCTATGAACGCATCCAGACGACAACCACCAGTCTTCTGGCACTTCTCTCCATCGAGGCAGATCCCATCTCCAGCCGGGAACACATTCTGATTGCCAACATCCTACAGTCGACCTGGGATACCGGTAAAGGGCTTGACCTGGCAGGGCTGATCCGATCCATTCAGACACCGCCCTTCGAGCGTATTGGCGTTATGGACCTGGAAAGCTTTTATCCGGCAAAAGACCGCTTTGCCTTGGCCATGCGACTGAATAACCTTCTGGCCACACCGGGTTTCGAGACCTGGCTCGAAGGAGAACCGCTTGATGCGAGCCGTATGTTCTATACCGAGACGGGGAAGCCGCGGGCATCCATCTTCACTATCAGCCACCTTTCCGATCAGGAGCGAATGTTCTTTGTGTCCATGTTGCTGAATGAAATCCTTGGGTGGATGCGCACCCAGGCGGGCACCACGAGCCTCAGAGCAATCCTTTATATGGACGAGATTTTCGGTTACTTTCCTCCTGTTAAGAATCCACCCTCTAAGGCTCCCCTCCTGACACTCCTGAAACAGGCCCGAGCCTTCGGACTCGGGGTCGTGCTCTCCACCCAGAATCCTGTCGACCTTGACTACAAGGGGCTATCGAACACGGGGACCTGGTTTATCGGTCGCCTCCAGACCGAGCGGGATAAACAACGTGTCATCGCAGGGCTTGAGGGAGCAGCCGCGGGCGAGGGATTCGATCGGGGACGCATGGAGGAGATCCTGGCAGGTCTGGGTCAGCGGGTATTCCTTTTGCACAATGTGCACGAATCGGAACCGGCCATCTTTGAGACCCGCTGGGTCCTCTCTTACCTGCCGGGACCCATGTCACGGGAACAGATCAAAAAACTCATGGCTGATCGTAAAACCGATGCAACATCTGTGGAGGTCGTTGACCTCACTGCTCAACAGGCACTGTTGCGGAGTGAAAGCCAAGCAACCTCTGCCATGATTTCTGCGGAGCCCCCGGTGTTACCGCCCGGAATCGAGACCTACTACGTGCCTGCTTCAGGTGCCGCTCAGGGAATTATCTATTACCCTGCTGCCATGGGGTGCCTGGATATACATTATGCAAGTCCGAAATATGGGGTGAACACCACGAAGACGGTAACCCTTGCCAACGAGCTGTCAGACGCACCGGTGGCGGTGGATTGGGATCACGCCGTGGAAGTCGATATAGAGCCTGCCGAACTCGGTACGTCACCCATACCAGGTGCGGCCTTCGCGGAGCTGCCGGCTGTTGCAAGGCGTGCCGACGCCTACGCAAAGTGGAGCAAAGACCTGATCCGCTGGGCTTCCCAAGCTCAGACGCTTATACTTCATCGTTCCCGGCGCTTCAATATGACAAGTGATATGGATGAGTCAGAAGGAGCATTCCGTGCCCAATTAACCCAGACAGCCAGGGAGAGACGGGACCTCGAGGTCGAAAAACTTCGTAAGGCCTACAGCTCCAGATTCATCTCTCTGAAAAATCGCCTAATGGTAGCAGAACAATCCATTGCTCGGGAACATGAACAGGCCAAATCTAGAAAAGTGGAAACTGCTATCTCGTTTGGGACCGCCATCTTAGGTGCATTTCTGGGGCGAAAGGCTGTCAGTGCAACTTCCGCCTCCAGGCTCGGTACGGCCATGAAATCGGCTGGTCGCATGAGAAAGGAAGGCATGGATGTGGAAATGGCACGTGAGAGAGCCCAGGCAATTCAGGCCCAGTTAGATGAACTGGAAACGCGCCTTCAAGAGGACATAGCCGGCCTCGATGCCGTTTTCGATGCTGCCCGAGAAGAGCTTGAGGAAGTTCGGGTTTACCCTAAGAGGACCGACATAGCTGTACGTGTTTTCGGCCTCCTCTGGATGCCCTATAGGAAGACAGCCAACGGGCGCATGAGCCCGGACTGGCTATGAATAGTATGTGAGCCGGAGCAGATTCTTAGTTTTGCCATTTTTCGGAAACAAGCTTTTCCTTTTGCCACAATCAGCATTTAAGCATTCAGCGATCAGCAATCAGCTCTCAGCCTCCTTTCATACTTTCGTAGACTGGCCAGCGTTTGAACATTGCGGAGGCTGCGTTTTCCCCGCCACTCCGGCCACCCATTCCATGTGATTGCGACCATTGATTCCATAGGAAAACCAGCTTTCAGCATGAAGTGCCCCATGTCAGGCCTTGGACTGTGGATTTTTGACCACGACGCGAGATGAGGTCATTCTCGCAATCGGCAGCCCCCTGAAGATATTTGTTATCTTTGTCATTATTGATTTGACTTATATATACATTTTATACATACTGATACATATGAAAACTACACTGAACATAGATGAAACCATCCTGAAAAAGGCCTCGGAGTTGACGGGCATCAAGGAAAAAACGTCTCTGGTGAGGCTGGGATTGCAGGCGTTAATTGCTCAGGAAAGCAGCAGAAGGCTCGCCAAACTGGGCGGAACGGAGAAATCACTGCGCCCTATTCCGAGAAGAAAGCCTGCCAATAGATAACCATGGTGCTCGTTGATACTTCGATTTGGGTATCCCATTTCAGAAAGGGGAATGCCCACCTGGCAACACTTCTGAATAAAGGAGAGGTCGTGTGCCATCCCTTTGTAGTTGGCGAGCTGGCGTGTGGGAATATAAAAAACAGGAAGGAAATCCTTTCGCTCCTTCAAACACTTCCGATGGCCGAGACGGCTGAGCATCAAGAGGTCCTGCACTTTATTGAGCATAATCGGTTAATGGGTAAAGGCCTCGGTTATATTGATGTACACTTACTTGCATCTGCCTTGTTGACGAAGATTCCGTTGTGGACGTCTGATAAAAGACTAAAAGCGGCTTCTGGTGAATTGGGCCTCTCTTACTGAGCCAGTGGGTAAATCTTTACTCTCCTTTGCTAAAGGCTATGGCGAGTTCCGCCTCCATTATGAGGATGCACCGCTGCTCATAGGGGGAAGGCTTCACTTTTGCCATTTTTCGGGATCAAACCTCGGTTTTTCCCAATTCAGATAGCTCTCACCAGTTGCATAGTGCAATTTGAATTCATCACCATATCAAAGCAGAGAATCCAAGACGTCAAAGCACCAAGAAACAATCATTCCATCTTTCACCCACAGACGCACATAGTATCTGAAAAAGGCCAACTTTCGGTTAGGCTTCCTGCCTTGGGCGGACACAGTGTCTCATGCTCGTACCTACCTCAGCCGCTAGCTTTCGGCAGAAAGTGGCCTTTTTGAAATGCTAATCCCCGTCGCTGTTTTCTTGTGATATCTGGTTATAACTTAGTTACAAGGCCCTTCAAAGCCACGCCAGCAAAGAATTACTGCAGGCGCCGAGGATACCTAATCGCCTCGCCTGAGCCTTAATAAACGGCGAACTCTTGCCTGCCCTAACTGGACTTCAGTGCCTCTCATTTGATCAGGCAATTCTATGATGAGCAGTTGGAGGTCGCCGTTCAGTGCTGCCGTGTCCTCTTCAATTGAGTGGTTTGGCTTGATGATAAATTGCGACTGGAATATGCGATTAATCTGGATTGTGCGGAATTGACGAATTCAGTTAGATATACATCCACCCTGTAGATGTTACGTATAGCAATCGAAAGGCAGGAGCCTTGTGGGAGACTTTCCATTCATAGCAAAAAGCACAACTTTTGGTGCTAACGGATCGCATACAATATATGGGCATTTATACGCTAAAGGCCGAGCCATTTTTAGCCTGAGCCCTTCAGTCTATTTCTCGCGGTTTGATTATCTTTGACCACGAAAAACCACACGAGATACTTTTCATAGGCATCCTGATCATTGAATTGATAAGTTCAAACTCAGAAAGGAAAAAGGCCAGGGACAGGTCCTTGAAAATCCGAAAGTATATCTCTGGCCTGTATCCAGGAACCGGGCGAGTTATCGACCTCTCCTTATTCAGGCCCTGGGTTCGTGTTTGCCAATGGGTCCCCAGAGGCCTCATCAACGGATTTATCCCAGTCAAAGAAGGGTCACGCGTAATCCCCTCGGAACAACCTGAGCTTCGAGCCGCGCTTTTCGCTATCCATGTATCACCTAAGGCGCCAGGTAATTATTCCATGTGAGGTATCATATGGTGAGACTTTAACCTGGACTCGATCACCTTTCATGACTTTAATCTTCCTCTTTTTCATCTGTCCGCAAAGAACACTCCTGATAATAACCTTATTCTCACATTCAACTTCCACGGTCCCGTAACCCAGAACCCTGGCCACTACGCCTTCCAGTTGGATTAAATCCTCTCGACTCAAGATACTCCTTTCACGGTATCAGAGTAGGTTTCCATTAGTATATGTATCGTATCAGATCCTTTTTAGTCAATAAGCCAAACATCCCCTATCAGGAGGTTTTGATCCTTAACCCTCTAGAGGGGAATCAAAGGGTAAGCCACAAACATAAAGAAGCGGAGACGGGAAGTTTGGCTGAGCAAAAGTATCCACCCAGCGGTTACTCTGATTTGTTTTTCTTAAAAAATGGTTCAAACAGATCGATTGGGATCGGAAAGAGTGTTGTCGAGTTGTTTTCAGCTGAAACCTCCCTCAGGGTCTGAAGGTACCGCAACTGGAGGGCATACGGGAAGTCCTGAATAAGCTGGGCTGCTTCCCTTAACTTAGCGGCGGCCTGAAATTCGCCTTCGGCATTTATGACCTTTGCCCTTCTCTCCCTTTCAGCTTCTGCCTGTTTGGCCATAGCCCGTTGCATCTCTTGAGGAAGATCGATGTGTTTGACCTCCACGTTCGACACCTTGATCCCCCATGGATCAGTCCTTTCATCGAGTATCTCCTGCAACCTGGCATTTATTCTATCCCGCTGTGCTAAAAGCTCATCAAACTCTACCTGTCCGCACACACTTCTTAAGGTTGTCTGGGCAAGCTGAGAGGTAGCAAAAATATAGTTCTCTACCTCAATGATTGCATTGTTCGGATCCATAACCCTAAAATAAATAACAGCGTCCACCTTAAGGGAAACATTATCCCTTGTGATCACATCCTGTGGGGGAACATCCATGGCCACAAGGCGAAGACTAACCCTGACCAACTTATCAATGATCGGGATAATGATAACAATGCCAGGACCCTTGGGCTTTTCTAATACCCTTCCTAACCTAAAGACAACACCTCTCTCATACTCTCTCAGGATCTTGATGGCTGTGCTCAGAAAGAGCATAAGCAATACTAGTGCAAGAACATAAAACATAATAACCTCCTTTATTATTTATTGCACGAGGGAATCTGCCGCAAAAGACTGGGCACAAGTAACTATCCCTAGTAGTCCAGTCAAACCCTGGAGGCTGCTATCCTATCAGACTCAGGCCTCTGCCCCCTGTTTTACTCAGCTACTCTAAAATCTCCAGGACAGATCTTTTCTTCATCTTGGTCGAGGCTGCACCAAGTATCGTTCTCATCGCTATGGCGGTTCTTCCTTGTTTGCCAATTATCTTGCCCATATCCTCTTTGGCTACCTTTAGTTCAAGCACAGTGGTCTGCTCCCCCTCAAGTTCAATCACACTTACTTCTTCCGGATTATCAACAAGTGATTTTGCAATGTATTCAATCAGCTCTTTCATCTGAACTCACCTCCATTTTGATTTCAGC
>DATKZQ010000133.1:0-20715 GCA_035527895.1 Desulfatiglandales bacterium | reverse complement strand
ATCGGGTTTTTATATCTTAAAATCAGCTCTAGTCGAGGTTTTAGCACGATAACTCGCTTCTTCAAACCACTGAAATGAACCACCCTGCAGCAAGCTGCAGGGTATCCAATGGCAAAGTCCCCTCCCTTAATGGGAGGGGATCAACCCGCCAGACTTCAGGCGGGTAAAGGGGAGGGTGACCAAACATTTTATCACCCCCACTTCACCCTGTTAAATAAAGATGGAGAAGAATTTGTAATCTATCTATCTATCTATTCTATGAGTATCTATTTTCCTTATGACAGCTTCTACTACCCTATTTAACAGGGCAGGCCTCCCCCATCAAGGGGGAGGCACTATGTGGTAACCCTGCAGCAAGCTGCAGGGAATTATCAAGTTTAAGGGGGTCGCATATGCGTTTCAGGCACCTATTCCTGTTACCCGTCTTGCTGAGCGTTGCCCTTTCCCCGCTGAAGTTACATGGTCAAGAGAAACCGGTTTTTTCCGACTATGAATACTGTGTAACAGACGACGGCGCCTTTGGCCTTTACAAGCCCAAGGGATGGAAGGTGGGCACCCAAGGATATCCTAACGGCAGGATGGTTTTTGTTACGGACCAGAGGAAATTCTCCAGTGTGAATATGATTTTTCTGGAAAAGATCGATCCCACTAACGATTCCGTAACCTTAGCAGGTGCAACGTTGAAAAACGTCAGCAAGCAGATGCAGGATCTTAAAATACTTGAGGCAAGAAGCAGTCGCGACCGGATGCATACCGTGGTGAAATATCAGCGGAGCGGCCCTAACACTATCCTTATTGAGGGAAAATACTGTTTCAATGTGAGGCGGCCCACTGGCGTGGTATTCAGATACGAGGCGCCTGCCAAGGAATTCAAGAAAATGGTTCCCACCCTGCAGACCATTATTGCAAACATCACGCTTCTTGATGGTCAAGCCTACCAGAGGCTTGCATCTCAGAGGAAAGATAACAGGTCGCCCATCCTGCCGATGAAAGAGGTTAAAGCACCTGATGGCACGTGTTGGATCATGGTCCCTCAAGGCTGGAACCTCACGGCCGGCAAGGGCGCAGCGCTGTGCGCATCCCCTGACGGGGATACCGGTTATCTCTTTACCGTTATCGAGTTTGTCGGGCAATCCCGTATCCCTTACTTTAACAGCTCCAGTATTCCCGGCCTTCGCCATAATTATATGCTACCAACCGATGCCCTCATTGTGGCCAGTAAACAATTGGGGTCAAGCAACCACCGGGTCATTGAACGCCACCCGAATCCTTCATGGGCCATGCAGGCCGCCGCTTTTCTAAAACGGGGAGCTGATGCAGAGATCGCCTTGATCTCTTACACAAGCAAGAACGGTGTGCCATGTATAGGCTACTTCGACGTGTTGGGCCTCCACCCCACAGCAGCAGGACAATGGGGGATCATTCCCATGGGATTTTGGGCGCCGAAATCCCAGTTCGCGCGATACCTTCCCTCCCTGATCAAGATAGCGGAAAGCTTCCGGATTAACCAAGAATGGGCCTCGGAATATGTCCGGCAAGGAATGGAGAAGGTGAGAGAGCTGATGAAAAAAACCTCATCGATGATGTCTCGTTATGCAGAAGAGATGCGCCAATCGAGCCTCGCCGGTCATCAGAATCGCATGAAAAGCAGCGATTTTACGAGTTATAGGTTCTCAACCTATATGCGGGGCCAGCAGGAATGGGTAACCGGTTTGGAAGGAGGAAAGATCTATACCTCCGATCATTGAGGGATGAGCAGCGGCGGGCAAACACTGATCGAAGGGCCTCCCTTCAATTACTACAATTATCAGGGCGATGCTCGGTACGGGCATATCCCCGTCGACAGTTCCCGTGAGGTCTTCGAAGCGGTTAAGGGATATCGTTGATGGAAACAGGCCGGGACTCACATCTTTCATTTTGTGAAGCACTCAGGGCCACATCTTAATTATTCATTATTCGCAAGGTATTAAGGGGAGGCCCAAGGCGTAAGGTGCACGGCTTCAGTTGGGATCAAGGGGGTGCCCATAAAAACTGTGAGCCATGCGGGACTCTCTTAGAAAACTAAGTTGATAAAGCTAGCCGGAGCTCAAGCCTTTCCCTTTATTAGGTTTCGGGATCAAATTTTTCTTCTATCCCAATCATATGAGGCAGCAATTAAGCGTTCAACGATCAGCTGTCGGCTTTCTTCATGAATTTTCTGGTATCAAGTCTTGATATGAGGCATGAGCTGAACTAAATCTTCCCTTCTGCCATGTTCCGGGATCAAATTCGGGCTCTACCCCTTGTTGTTCAACTGATAACCATCAAAGAAGTCTGTCTGTTAACCCTAAGATATTCTACCTTCAAAGCATACTTTCGATGGGAACTTCAACTACGGCTGGCTTGCCTAAATCCAATACAGAGCCGAGCACTTCTCTTAGTTGCTCTGGGCGCTCTACTTTTTGCCCGTGAACACCCATAGCTTGGGCTAATTGGCAGAAATCGATTCGCGGCTCATCCAAATCCATCCCTAGATACCTGCCCTTTGCCTTTTCGCCCATCAGGAGGGTCTTCATCAGTTTTACCTGGCAGTAGCTTGCATTGGCACAGATAAGATACGTAACCGGTATATCATAGTGGGCTGCTGTCCAGAGACTCTGAATAGACCACATAGAACTACCATCTCCGATTACAGCTACTACAGGACGCTCTGGAGAAGCCAGCTTCACGCCGAGGGAGCCAGGCATGCCCCAACCTATACTTCCACCGCGAGTGCGTTGAAAGCTCTGGGGTTCTTTAAAATCAATGATTCGGCGCAGGATTGGGGAGCAGGACCAGCAATCATCTACAATCACTGTCCCCGGTTTAAGAGAATCTCTTAACTCCTGCATCAATCGTGAAGGGGCAATAGGAACATGGTCTCTTTCTTGCCGGGCTTTCTCAAGAAAGGCCTCCGTGACTTTCTGTTTCTCTTTGGCAATCTGTTGTGCTCTGCTTTCAGCCGCCTCGCGCGCTTGTGCCGGCATGCTCTTTCGTAACGCATCGTTCAACTCGGCCAGGGATATCTTGATATCACCTTCTATGCCGGCAGCTACCGGGAAGTTCTTGCCTATCTCCCAAGAGTCATTGTGTATCTGAATGACCTTAGTGTTTGTGGTGAGCAGGGGCTTTGAAAAGTACAGTGGCTGCCTGAATAACGGAACACCGATTGCGATCAGCACATCTACCGCTTGTAACATTTCTCTGGTTTGAGGTCTGACGAGGTCCAAATCGCCGAGATATTGAGGGTGGCTGACGGGGAAATTCACGTCAGCCATCCATGGATCATAGACAGGTGCCCCGATTAACTCGGCCAACCCTACTGCCTCTGCCAGTGCCCCGCTTCTGGCTACTCCGCTCTCTACAACAATAGCCGGTGCGTGGGCTGTAAGCAGCAGTTCCACCGCCCTTTTGAGAGCCTCCTGGTCAGGGCGCAACCGGGTAAAGGATTGCCCACGGGAGGAATACTCGAAATCTATGTTCTGATCCAGCACGTCTTGGGGCAATGAAACAAATACCGGGCCCGCAGGAGGATGTGCCGCTACCTTAAAGGCACGCTGTATTGCCAGAGGTATATCGGCGGCATAGAACACCTCAGTGCTCCACTTGGTAAGGGGCCTTGCCATTCCCACCAAATCACCTGTCAAGGCAGGCTCTTGCATCAACAGGCGAGTATCTTGCTGCCCTGCAGTAACCAAGAGCGGTACCCTGTTTAGACGGGCATTAAAAAGCATGGGCATGGCAGCCGCTACCCCGGCGCCCGTATGTAAATTAACTACCCCCACCTGGCCTGAGGTTCGGGCATAGCCCTCCGCCATGCCTAAGGCGACAACTTCGTGGAGACCGAGGATATATGTTATTTCAGGATGATCCTCCAAAGCATCCATAAACAGGACCTCAGTTGCCCCTGGAATACCGAAAATATACTTCACTCCCTCATTAACGAAGAGCTCCATCAGCGCTTCCTTGCCGGTCATCATCATAACGGTTGTACCTCCTTTCGCTTCCTCGTTTCGCTAATCAGGCCGGAGCGCAGCGCCCAATCCTACAGCCGCAAACGCCGAGCTGCCGTTATCTTTCAACAGTACCCCAGTCTTATCAGCTCCGGCTCTAGAATACTTCTCGTTAATACCATAATAATAACTGGGCAAGACTAATTCACTGTGAGGCGGGCGTCAAACCTTTATTTCTGCCATGTTCCGGGATCAAACCCGGCCTTTGCCCCAATCACCACCTCAGCGAGCATCTCAGCATTCAGCGATCAGCTCTCGGCTTCCTTTCATGCTATGATAAACCGATCACCGTTTAAACAGTAAACATGTCATCTCTGGCCCAACCTCCACACCAGCGCTGATAGCGCATTTTCCCTTCTTGGTTGACACAAAGGCACCTTTTCTCTAAACTCGCCACACAAGAAAAAGAACTCTTATCACAATGTAGGGATAGAATTGCATGGCTCTCAGCGCATTTGCCAAGTGTCATGGCGAACAAAGACGATAGTCTGGAAACAAGCATGAAGACGCGAGACAGCATCTTTTACGGCTGGATTGTCCTCTCCATAGCCTTTATCACCATAGTGCTCGGCTATGCCATCAGGAACACCTTCTCTGTCTTTTATCCCGCCATCGTAGAGGAGTTCGGCTGGGGGAGAGGCAACACCGCCCTGATCTTCTCTATTACAATAGTCGTCTATGGTTTTTTGGCACCAGTGGCGGGCAGCCTCGTGGATAGGTTCGGACCAAGGCTTATCTTACCGGTAGGGGCGTTCATCGTGGGAGGTGGTGTAGCCCTCTGCAGCATGGCTACCGCAAAATGGCACTTTTATCTCTTCTACGGGATTATGGTGGCCGCAGGCCTGAGCCTCACAGGGTGGACACCGCTCACTGCCATAGTATCGAACTGGTTCGTCAGAAAGCGTGGCCTCGCCTTCGGCATTCTTAGTGCCGGCTTCGGCGGGAGTCTCGTGTTTACGGCCATCGCCCAATTCCTCATTTCCACCTTTGGCTGGCAAATCGCGTATGTGATTATCGGAGTTGCCTCGGTTGCCATTATTGTACCCCTCTGTAGTCTATTGATGCGCAGTCACCCGCGGGATAAAGGCCTTTTGCCAGATGGTGTGCGATTCTCAGCTCCTGAGCCGGAGAACCCGAATGAACCTTTGATTTCAACCAATCTAAAAGGCACATGGGCTAGTACTTCCTGGACGATCTCCAAAGCGATCAAGACCTATCACTTTTGGCTCCTATTCTTTATTGCATTTTGCCTTCTGGGCCTCGCTGAGACCATAGTAATAGCGCATATGGTTTTTTTCTTCCGCGATGTGGGCTACGGGGTTATGAGGGCTGCTGGCATTTATAGTGTCTTTGGGGTGGCCTTTGTGGTTGGTAACCTGTGCAGCTTTCTTTCAGACCGACTGGGACGGGAAAGGGTCTTCATACCCAGCTGCCTACTCAGTGCTGTGGCCGTATCCTTCTTATTCCTGATCAAAGACACATCCCATCCATGGTTAAGCTTCTTATATGCCGTACTTTTTGGCCTTGGGATAGGCACTGCAGCTCCCGTGTTTTTCACCACGGTAGCTGACCTATTCCAGGGGAGGCATTTCGGCTCTATCCAGGGCGTGGTGGTGCTGGGTTTTTCCTTGGGTGGCGCAATCGCACCATGGCTTGCAGGATTCCTTCACGATGAAACCGGTACCTACTTCTCAACGTTCCTCATACTGTTAGGATCACTTTTGATCTCCCTATTGCTGATGTGGCTTGTAGCCCCCCGCAAGATACGGCCCGTTCCCAGCCGATGAAACGGTGAAAAGATGGGAATAACGCTGTTACGAGGACTTAATCCTTGCCATTTGATTACGCTTCCGTTATCAGTTTTGAAATTGCAGTTTATCAAGGTACAAAATCATGACTCATTACAGGAGAACAGGCGCAATGAACTGGAACACCCTCTATTCCAGTCGCATCGATTCAATGGGACATTCAGATGTCGTCGAAATGTTGAAGCTGGCTGAACAGCCCGAGGTTATCTCCTTCGCCGGTGGACTACCCGATCCGGAAACTTTTCTGTTGGAGGAAATCAAAGACGTTCTTGAAGAAGTTTTCGCTCAAAGGGGACGGGCCGTCCTGGGTTATGGGCCCACACCCGGCATCGCCCCTTTTAGAGCATGGCTGGCAGAACATATGACACAGCTGGGCAGACCTTCAACCGTTGAGGAATGCCTGGTAACAACAGGCGGCATTGCAGCGTTAGACCTGATCTGCAAAGTCTTGCTGGATCCCGGCGATGTTGTTATTGTGGGAGAACCGGCTTACGTAGCAGCCCTCCAGGTCATTAGAAGTTATCAGGGTCGCTTTGCCGGTGTGCCGCTGGATGATGAAGGAATGCAGCCGGATGCGCTAAAATCGGTGCTTGAAGACTTGCGGCTGAAATCGTTACATCCCAAATTTATGTACCTGGTCCCCTCATTCCAGAATCCATCGGGTGTTACGCTTTCGGAGGAGCGGCGAAAGAGAATTATCGAAATCGCCCTTGAATATGGTGTGCCGATCATAGAAGATGCAGCATACCGTGCTCTGCGATTTGAGGGTCAAGCTCCGCCTTTATTCGCATCCCTGGACGCACGGAACGTTATACACATCAATACCTTATCAAAAGTCTTTAACCCGGGTGTGCGCCTAGGCTGGGTAACGGCACCGCAAGAATTAATCGAGACTCTGGCATTGGCCAAGCAAGGGCAAGATCAATGTTCCACAACTATCGGACAATATGTGGCTTTTGCCTTTGCTTCAAGGGGGTTGATCGAGCGGCAGACGTCCGCGGCAGTTGAGATCTATCGCCGGAAACGAGACGCTATGTTGGACGCCTTGGAGAATTACTTTCCGCCCGGTGCGCGCTGGACAAAACCGCAAGGAGGTTTTTATTCATGGGTTACCTTGCCACAGGGGATTGACACTGAGGCGCTTTTGCCAAGGGCAATCGAGGAGGCCTCAGTTGCATACGCTGCCGGCCCGGCGTTTTACCACAATCGCACCGGAAGGGAACACATGCGACTGTGCTACAGCTATGTGTCTACTTCAAAAATCGAGGAAGGTGTTCGCAGGCTGGGACATCTCTTGTCGGAGTTTCAGGTTGCTATGAAGTAGAAAATCCATGCTCAAAGGTCTGAAGCGATCGACTAGGAATCCTCCTCGGATGTAGGCATTCTCAGCCAGCCTTCATCTCGTACCTTGTTCATACTAATAGAACGAGAGATATCCTTCTCCTTTCGATACACGCCTTTTCTCTGCCTTGAAATATAACCGGCTGTTTGGAGTAAGGTACGATAAACTACAGCAGATTCACGATTGTTCATACGGATCTGACGGAGAAAACGATCAAACGAGAATTCTTCCCCGATCTCGAGTTCAGCAATAAAGCCTACTGTTCGACTCCAACCTGTCATATTGCTGCCCTATGGTGTGAAGAGAAGCACGTCGATAGAATTATATAACTGTTCGCCTGAATAAACAACCGGATCAGTGTCGTGGCTCCTTTTCATTGACCCACGAGTAAAATTTTCCTATACTCCCTCCCAGAAAAAGGAGTTACGTATCACCTCACCCCACGTCCACTAAAGATGACGAAATATAGCGTTGTTCTTAAAGAATTAAGTTCCGGAAGAGATCATAGAATAAGTCTGCCTTGTATTATTGGTCGCGATGAAGAGGCTGGCTTGGCATTCTCAGATCCCACCATTTCGCGCCGGCACGCCATGATTGCAGGCATAGATAAGGAGATATGGATTGAAGATCTCAAAAGCTCTAACGGGGTTTTTGTTAACAACTGCAAGATTAGCGAAAGAACCCTTCTGAAACCGGGAGATACAGTGCAATTGGGTGACATTCAGTTGTTGGTTTCAGAAGCGGAAACAGATATATCGGACCAGACCGTTGTCTTGCATTCTCTCGACCGCGAAGCTGCGTGGCAATTAGATCGTGAGAGGCTCAGATTGATTTACGAAATTACTACCGAATGTTGCGACACCCAGGACTTAAAAACTCTGGTAGAAAAGAGCTTTTCAAGAATCAAGGAAATCTTCAGGCAGGATCGAGGCTATCTAGCCTTGTTCCAGGAAGATGGGACGCTGAGACCTTTATTCCCGGATCCTTCTTCAAAATCTATTCCCCTCAGCAGGAGCATTGTTGAGCGGCTTTTAAAAAACGGCGAATCGTTCCTTCTGGAAGACGCCCTCAGCGAACCCTCACTCAGGGAACAAGTAAGCATTGCGGACTTAAGGATTAGGTCTGCTCTATGCGCTCCTCTTATCTATCATAATCAGATCTATGGTCTTATTTATTTGGATCGCAATGTCCCCGGGGCTTATAAGCAAGACGATCTGGACTTCTTAAGGGCCATCGCCTTCATGCTGGCTCCTCTTATTGAGAATACGCGCCTTTGGTCTGAGCTCAAAAAGCATTATGCCGGCGCCATGGAGACCCTGAGGGAAACAGAAGCACGGCTGATTGATATGGAGCGGACAGCGGCTTATGTGGCCCTGGCTCAGGCTATGGCCCATGAGCTCAGGAACCCTCTCATGGCCATCGGAGGATTAGTGCGGAGAATAGCCAGATCGGAGTCAGGAGATTCAAACAGTACTACGTTACAGGCTATTGTGAACTTGGTTCAGAGAGTAGAAATGGTCCTGAAAGAGGTGGATGATTTTGTGAGAATTCCGCTGCCTACCATAAAATTGGAGAGAATTGATTCTCTTGTGCAGGGAGTCATTGAAAATCACGATTGGCAATCCTTAGAAGACGGCCTATCGCCTCTCCTTTCCGTGAACACCCCGAATCTCATGGTCCCCGTTGACTCTGATCTCTTCAAAAAAGCGCTTTCCATGATCTTCAATGAAATCCTTTTAAGCATTCCTCGGGGATCGAAATTCACAATATTCATCCAGGATTTTGGCAATGAGCTCGAACTTCTCGTTGGGGAACTCGGCAAGAACAGACGTTCCTTTGAACCTTTTAGCTCTGGGATGCGGAGCAAGCCATGGAGCCTCGGGCTCTTTCTCAACATAGCTCACAAGATAATTTGCGATCACGGGGGTAAAATCCTTTTGGACCCACAGGGACACGCAGCCTTTCCAATAATTATTAGAATGCCAAGAACTGTTAAAGCATCAGTGAAGTGATCGGTGGCAGGTCTTGACAGGCTGTTGTCCAAATAACCCTTGAAACCCATCTGTAAATGGGGTCATCGGTAACAGATGCAACGAAACCCAGACCTTCCTCGACCCGAAGATCATGGCAAGAATACTCAAAAGTGAATTTGGTGCCAGATACAACAACACACCGGGGATATGGTGCATGCACCGCTGAAAAGTAGAAGCCTGTCTTACTGCCTCCTTTACCGACCTCCTCCTTTAGCAACGCATGCCAGTCCGATTTCCCTTTTCTGCAACTCACCCCACTAAGACTATGGAAACTATTACCCAAAATGGAAACCTATTTACCAAAAAGGGAATAGTTTTTACGCATTTCTGGGCAGGTTTTCAGTGAGGTCAACTTAACTATTTGAAATTTATAGGAATATTTAAAATGTCTAATCGTGCATGATTTTTGCACTACATACACATAAGGACCTACTAAAACATAAAGGCAGGACGAAAAAAGGATGATAACTATCTTGGTAGCACTTATAATCGGTTTTATTGCCGGCTTTATGACTGCTTTCGTTTGGGAGCACAGTTAAGCCATTGCAGATGCCGAAGGAATAGTCCCCCACGGTATTTCTTGCGAGGCCTCTGATTTTACTTGCAGGGTTATGGAATTCATTTGATACGTCATGACCTTCCCTTACTGCACGCCATTTCATACCGTCCAAAAGCCTTTCTTTCATATCGAACGTTCTCAATGCCTCTCATGTGTTTTTGCTGGCTATATTCTTTGCCGCAAATCTCTTAAGTATCCCTCCGGGTCCTGCAGTATCTGTTTATAGAGCTCTTTTCCCAAAAATCTTTTGCTTTGTTGGGTCAGAAAATATGTTCTGTGTTTTCTTACTTCCCGGTATACCCGCTTATCTGGGGGGAGAGTTTTTCTAAAGGTACAGATTGCAACTAAATCTATCAATAGATCCTCATAACCCGATTCCATGTCCTTGCGGGAAACCTTAGTAGAAAACCATGAATGACCTAATTCATGTAAAAAGGTATACTTCCAATACTCATGTACTTTGAAATCCTTAGTAGGAATGAGGATTTCCGCAAAAAAACTGCCATCATCTACATCTCGAAATTTCGTGCTTGCCCCTCTTCCTAATTCATCATCCACGAGTACAAAAAGATCAACGGGATCAACTTTGATATGATGCTCCAAACAGACGTCACTGAAAGATTGGCATAGCCCCTCAAAGACTTTTGTCGTTGCTTCTTCATCTATCTCAAGGAGTTCTTTGACAATCGCTGTTTGTATTTGGATTTTATGAGGGCCAAAATCGAAGCCAATAAGCTCGACCGTTAAATCCGAACGTCTCTTTTGCAACTTTCCCTTTAGAGCTCTACCCCCCAAAATACCTTTAGCCACGGCACCTCCACTCTTACTTTCATCCTAACTCAATCCACGGGAAAGGCTAAACGCGCTTTTCTGACCTACACCTACCTATAGACGTTTTTCATCTGTATATTGTTTTATTTTAATAGAGCTAAGTCTTTTTGTATATATAATAGTCAGGCAGGAAGCATTGGTTCCGTGATAAAAGCTCAGATCTGCTCTTGACCCACGAGCAGAATTGGCTTTCGGTCGCACACATCCTCTTAAAGAAGGCTGATACATACTAAAGAGCACGGGGTCTTGCCAGACCACACAGGAAGGGGGAGTCTTCAATCATCAGGCGATGGATAGTGGCACCTCCGTGCATTGCCTCATCAAAGCGCCCGCATGATCCAAAAAAGGCTTATGAAAACGGCCAGATTTGCCGAAGAATAAGAAGATGATTTTCCCGAGCATATTGCGTTACAGGGACACCGGGAAGAGGTCCTCCCGACTCGAAAAATTCGCCAATTAGAGGAGTTAACGCGGAAACCTTCCCATGCGGCAACGTATATCCCGCATTGATTTAAGGGCTATGAACTCCGAAATTTCCCAATGCGACAGCAGCCACATGCCATTGACCAACAAGCTGATCTGTGTTGTGGGACCCAGAAGGTTTCAAAATGAGCTAATCGCCTCATTCTTAGAGCGGGAAACCGGCGCGCAGTGCGTGCCCAAATTAAGTATCCGGCAGATCTCGTTCACGGATGACAGGAAGGTCGGAACGCAGAGGCAGGTATTGTGGGACTGCCTTGGGGAGAATCTCGAAACGCTTATACTTGAAATTGAATCCCATGGCAAAAGGGTGCTAGCCAGAGACCTTGTGACTTTCTTTAATGTGCAGGAGGGCCTCGGGATTGAAGAGAGAGCCGTGATGCTGGGGGTACGAGGGTTCTTTTATGAACACGACTCGTTGGACATATTTCTGAAAGGTATCCGTGCCATTTTTGATGGAGAGCTGTGGCTTCCCCGGAAAATCATGACGAAATGCATTCTGAAGAATAAGATCCGAGAACCCTTTCCCAATGAGGACAGAATGGCTCTAACACAGAGAGAGAATGAGATATTGACAATGGTTGCTGTGGGAGCCACCAATGAGGAGATTGCCGATAGGCTTTGCATCAGCCCTCATACAGTCAAGACCCATGTGTATAATATCTTTAAAAAAATCAATGTTCCAAACCGCCTTCAAGCTGCCTTTTGGGCCGCCAAGAACCTGTAAGCCCAATTGCTTTTCATCAGCTGCCTTCCCCTCTACCTTCTACTCAACCTCCTCACATTGTAAAGTTCCACTACTACACTTTTCTTAGCTATTTCGTAGGCACACCCGAAAAAATAAGAAAAAAATCATACCCACGCCCGATTGCGTAATCCCCCTCCTTCCCGTACAATTGGCCAAAAGGCCTGAAAGCCATGGACGTCACCTCGTTCGCCTACCATACCATCCTTTCGGGGGATCAAATGCCGATGAAAGACCGAAGGAAATTGGAGAGATTCAATTTGGAGCTCATTGCTGAGATCACGGTGGAAACTGCAGATCAGATGATGAAAGTACTTCACCTCAGGACCAGAGATATATCCTCCGGGGGCGCATTCCTTTACGGTGTAAACCCTCTCCCCAAGGGCACACCGGTAAAAGTGGATCTGACTCTGTCTGCTGACAGGTTGAAAAGGCTCATGGGAGCTCAAGCTCATGTAAAGATCAGAGGAATCGTAAAGCGGTCTGAACCATCAGGGATGGCTATCTGTTTCACCAAGGATTATCACATGATTTCCACAAAGGTTGAAAGAAACCACCCGAAGGGGACCGTAATCAGATGGGACCTCTTCCATGAAAGGAGAACACTATGAACAGAAGAAGCCTGCACCCTTTCGCTATTTTCATGGGGATATTCTGCTTCATGGGGATATGCTGCTTACTCTTCTATTGCGTCTGCTATAGTCCCCCCCGTGCTGAAGGGGCCTTGGTTGATGAGCATGGTTGGATGACCGCCCATATTCGGCTGGAGGGGCGTCACGATCATAGCGGCGTTCTGGTGAGCGTCGATGGTTGGCAGAAAGTGACCGGAAGCGATGGCCGCGTCTTCTTCCCGTTGCCGAAGGGGCACCATACCGTCACGGTAACTATGAACGGATACCTATACGCCCAAACAAGCTTTGAAATAAGGCATAACAGACCAATCGATCTGTCAACAGTGACCCTTATGGCGGGTGATGCCGATGGTAATCGCCTCATAGACCTGTTTGACCTCAACATCGTGCGTGCAGCCTTTGGTAGTGCCCCTCCCAGTGATTCAAGGGCGGATATCAACGGTGATGGAAGGGTGGATATCATGGATGCCTTGCTCGTGGGTGCAAACCTTGGAGAAGAGGCGCCGAGCCTCTGGCCCGGTGGATGGGCTTTTCCGGTTGGTGATCCGGGCTCTGCTCCTGGATGGAGGGGCGCCCGATCCCCATCGTAGTGCTCCGAGGCGGTCAGGCCCTCATTCTTGACAAGATCTCCACAAAACTTTCCCGGATATCCGCTGTCCTGCCCTCATACCCTATGGAAGCTTAACCCTTTCCTGCCGCGAGAGAGAAAAGCAGGTTTGCATCTCATTGACACACCAGTACGACTCCATTATCCTTTTTCCGCCCAAAGAAATCCTTTGTTGCCGGCAGAAAAAACTATTTGAAAAATAGCGAGCCCAGTGTAGTAGAATTAAAAAAGGATAGTAAACGCAAAGGAACTCCTCATGGATACAGAAAGCCCGTTGACACGGCACGAACTACTCTCATGCATGGAACTCGGCAGGGTCTTGACCGCCGAACTTAACTCAGAACGACTGTTCGGCAAGATTCTCCAGAAGGTCTCTGATTTGCTACCCGCCGAGAATTGGTCATTACTCCTCATCGACGATGCCACGGGCGAGCTGCACTTTGAATTGAGTGTAGGCTTGGACCTGGACTTGGTCAAGGACATACGGTTGCGGTTGGGCGAAGGGATCGCAGGGCAGGCGGCGCTTCAGAAAAAACCGATGATCGTCGCCGACGTTAAGACGTGCGGTTTCTTCTCCGGCCAGATAGATCAACGTTCCGGATCCACCACGAAATCGGTGATGTGTGCACCCCTCATCTTCGGCGGTGAGGCCGTGGGAGTCATTGAGGTCGCCAACCCCCGCAGCCTACAACACAATGCCATTGCCCTCCTTTCGATGATTGCCGACTATGCGGCCATAGCCGTTGAGAACATGCGCCGCTATCGCTGCATTCAGCACCAGGCCATCCATGACAACTTGACCGGCCTCTATAATACCCGTTACCTGTATACGGCCCTTGCGGATCTGATCCGGGCCAGCGAGGTTAGCAGGGATTCTTTTTCGCTTATCTTTATGGATATTGACAACTTCAAACGGGTGGTGGATACCTACGGCCATCTCAAAGGCAGCCAGGCACTTCAAGAGGTGGCCAAGACTATCCGGGAATCACTGGCCGAGCCGGCATTGGCTGTGGCTTACGGGGGCGATGAATTCGTCGCGGTCCTCCCCGGCTACCAAAAGAGCCGGGCTATCCAAAAAGCCGAAGAGATTCGGCTACGAATGAGCCAGACAGTGTACTTGGGCGAGTACGGGCATAACGTCAGTCTTCGAGCAAGCTTCGGATTGGCCACGTATCCAGACGATGCAACCGATCTGACGAGCATACTCGCGTTGGCCGATCGAGCCATGTTCGATGTCAAGGAAAGAGGCAAGGACACAATAAAGCCGGCGTAACGCCCTCCGAGTTATGGGAGTGGGTGTCAGGCATACATCCTTGCCATATATACTAAGTGCTGGGGATTCAACCCTTTGCCTTTGCCATTTTTCTGGATCGGATTTCCTTGTTGCCACGTTCACTTCCTGTTTCGCCGCTCATAACTGAAAAAGACTCACCCGAACCGCCACGTTTATTCGCCTTCGCCAGAATCATGGCGGGCTTGTCCGTCAGAATCATGGCGGAGGTCCCGCCCTGCGGGGCTGCTGGGAGCTTCATCTTCGGGCAATCGCCTGTCAATAGCGAAACCAGATATATGTAATATTATTAATTCAGGTATAAATTTTGCATAATTATATTAATGTATTTTCATATAGTATATTTATAAACTTTTGTGAGTAATTTTTCACTTTTCAAGCGGCGGCGTTTCGGTGGCTTCAGAGATATGATATTAGCATCTCAGGACACAAAATCATCGAAAGCAGGAGGTACTCACAGTTACAAAGGTCACATTCAGCCAAGCCACCATTGTATTAATTATTTAACTATGAGGGGAAAAGATGAGAGCACAGAGGGCATTGTCGTTGACAAACAAGGCGGAAGGGGCGCGAGAAGTATTGGAACAGGAACTGGTAAATTCGCTGCTGAAGACTAAGAAATTCAGCACATTCCTCCCCGTATGCGCACGTTGTAAAAGAATCCGTGATGGTACTGGCGGTTGGCGAAACCGGCTAGAATACCTCGGAAATGATTTCGAGGGCAAATATACTCATACCATCTGCCCGGCATGCGCAAAGAAACTCTATCCGGAAATCTTTGGGAAGACAGGGCAGGTCTCACCAGGCTGACCGAGAATTCAAATTTCTCAAAATCGCTGCTCATAAAATCAACTACTTAGCAGAGCAGAATTGCTCAAAAATGCTATTCTCGGTAAGCCTGTTGACATGAAACCGAAGCTGGGTCAAACCTCTTGAACCGCAGAGCCAGGGAGTTCTCTTTTAGCAAGACCCATTGAACAAACAAAGATCATTTTTCTGCTTTTCGCCCTATCATCGGATATGCTAAAGAATGGGAGGTTTAAGATCCCTTGGACAAGCCTTTGCGTAAGCGCTCTCGATTCATCGACTCGAGTGAAAGGGCACCTGTATGGCCGGGGGGCAAATCTTTAATCTTGGCAGATTTATCCTCTCGCTTGCCACCAAGAGATTATCAAGAAACCGATCAGGACATTTTGATCACAAGTGAGGATCGCAAAAGTTGAGACCTAACCCTTGCCTTTTGAAAAGCATCATGTTGTTCGCAATTGTTATGATCTTTTCTATGGTAATCGATGCTCACTCAGAGATTGCTTTTGATGCATTGCACGGGTCTGATTTGGGCATGGGGATAGGAGCACGGGCTGTAGGGCTAGGAGGTGCCTTCGTCTCAATTGCCGATGATGCTTCGGCAACATTTTGGAATCCGGCAGGTTTAACCAGTATAAGAGGCAATCAATTCCTTGTATCTGCTGATCTGCCCGATGGTTTTAGTGCTCCCTCATTGGTGTATAAACCGTCTCTTTGGGAATTGGAAAAAATAAACCTTACAGTGGGAATAAGTCTTATTACTAGGTTACGGATAAAAGGAGCTAGCGGGGATGATACGTGAAGCGGGCGTCCTTCGTATATTCTTGATTTGGGGATAATAGAGGTAGAAGAGGATTTCAGCGGGTCAGTAGACTCCAAGACGTACGATACAAGGATAAGCCTGTCCTTTGTTCATCCTCATTACACGAATTTGTCAATTGGATTAAACCTGATCCATGTGTGTTGAAAGACTCTCTTATTCCGGACAGGGAGTCCGGACCAAGAAGCTCAAGAACTGGAACTTGAATATGATACCTTTGATTTGGGAGTATTATATCATCTCACAGATGAGATCAATCTGGGCTTAATGGTAAAGAACATATACGGGGTATCCTCAAACAAGGACAATGATACCCTTTCGTTGCCGCGGTATGCTACTGTGGGGATATCCTTGCGGAAAGATGGATATACATTTTCTTTGGACAGCGAGATAGTACATGGAAGGTATGGGGGCAAGGAAAAGAAAACAGCTCAATTCTGGCTCTTAAGGGGTGGGGTTGAGAAAAAAATAGGAGATGTTTTCAGAGTAAGACTTGGCCTCATATATCCTGTAGTAGCCTATACCTCAACGGCAGGGGATATCAGAGAAGATATTCCATGGCCAAAGATTGGCGGTGCCGCAGGAATTGGTGCGGAATTCGATAGGCTTACCATTGATTTTGCAGTTTATGGAGACCCTGCAAGAAGTTATGTGGAGCAAGACACGGTATTTCTTTCTGTAGGAACACTAATCGTAAAGTTCTGACTCCCGTTACGGGCTCCTTTGTCTCATCTGGGGTCAAAAACAACGTGATATTTTGATTACAGCATCTGCACTAAAGTTTTATGAGATTATAGCTCTTAGCTGGTGACGCCCCCTGTAGAGCATGTATGCCACAAGCACAACCCCCAACCCGCCTAACCCAAGCACAATGAAAGACCAACCCCAGGTTGCATAGGTGACGGTGTCTGAAAACGTCGGGTTCGCGTAGTCCAAAACGGCTCCAAATACGAAGGGCGAGATGGCGCCGGCACCAAACCCAAGTAAACCCCTTAAGGCAAATGCCGCTCCCAGGTACGAGGGTTCGACGCTTTCGGTTATCCCCGCCGAAAGGATTGGGGAGTCACCTAAGGCGGAAAATGCATATATCATACCAACGAAAACAATGAGTCCAATAGGAAATCCAATAAGCCAGCCTATGACAAAGGAGCATACTGTGCTGATACTGCTGACGAGCAGTATTACCAAGGGGCGACCAAGCTTGTCAGAAAGGGTGCCCATAGAGAGAGAGGCTACTATGCCCGTGAGGTGGAATAGGCCAACGATGTAAGCACCACTTCCAACTGCCGTCCAAAGCCCTGAGCCTCGTGCTGTCAGGCAGGCTGAGAGAAAGGCCGGCGTCCATGCCCACATTCCGAGGAGCTCCCAGCAATGAAGGGCATATGCCCCTATGAATAGCATTGCCGATGTATTGCGCAGAACTTGAGTGGAAAACCTCTGTTCTCGACTTCTCGGAAATACCTTGTTTGGCGTTGAAGCCACTGTTGCCCATGCCAGTAAAAGCCCTACCAATGGCCCCAGGCATGTCAGCAAGAAAGATATGCGATATCCGCCCCAGGGTAATGCCGCACCGCTTATACCCAGTGAGAGGGCATACCCGAGTGAGGTGCTCGCGATAAAAAATCCGACAGCCATTCCCCGACCTCTTGGGGGGTAGCGTTCCGCTACCATCATAAGACCTGGAGTGTATACGCCGCCGATGGAAAGGCCGATGAGGGTATAGAGAATGAGCCCCGAGTTATATCCCCGCGCAAATGCGGCAAATACCAATGAAGCAATAACGGTGGAAAAATTCGACAAGAGAAAAACACGTTTAGCCCCGACCCTATCGGCCAAGGCGGAAAAGACCAGGAGGGAGAAGGCATATCCAATCTGGAACCCGCTGGAGATAGAGCCGGCACTGGCCGCAGACATCTGCCATTCTGTTTGCAGCACGGGCAGAGCTGCGGCATAGGTCATAACAACCAGGTGGGTAAAGACCCTGGAAGAGCAGATCCCCAAAAGCCACAGATCGAATTTCAACGACTTCCCTCTCACGTTACCTGTCGGCGACGAGCAAGACTACAAAACTACTTCCCATCCCTATTTGATAACGTTACTTCAGGTGAAAAGATCGCATCCCTTCATATCAGATATTTGCACAGAATACATGGACAAATTGGCCAAGGTGGTTCCTTTTTGTTATCATCAGAGCATAGTTAGGGGAGAGAATGATCACACCAGGGCGTGAAGAGGGGGAAGTCTGTTACATTATGAAGTGACCGGTGTACGGTCGTGACATGAGATAAATCGAGAACCGGTACGGGTCAAATCCTTACCTCAGTGTTTTCCTTGATCAGACCTGTCTTTTGCCCCAATCATGTCAGGCAGCAATTAAGCATTCAGCGATCAGCTGTCAGCATCCTCACATGATATGGTAAACCCTTCACCCTCTAACCAATGAGCATGTCAACTCTGGCACCACTTCCACACCCTCCCCGAACCCCAAATGACATTTCCCTCAACTCAGGTCTCCTTCTGGCCGATAAGATAAACGATACTGTATCGATTATCCCCTCTTCGCCACAATTGATGGTATAACCTCGCGCCGGCATGGCTGTTTGAGAATCGAGAACAAGGTACAGAGGCGGTGCGAGAGAGAAGGGCTCGATCCTTCCACACCAGGAAAGGATCCACAAACAGGTGATGAAAAGCACGACGCATTTCTCTCTCAGCAGAGTTCAGCGACTCCGCCGGCTTCGAGCTTTTGCCACGAGAGTTCTTCAATATAAGGGAAGACGGGGATTTCACAAAATGGGGTTAACGACAGTGTAATTAATCTCCTTTCTGGAAATTCCTGGAAAGCCCATGGACAAACGAGTACCGGATAGCCATAAGGGCCGATCTTATGCCTTTGAAGGGTTAGGCGATAAGCAACTGCGTACCCTTTATAGTCTGGCCACTACCAAGACGCTCCAGAAAGATGAGGCCTTGTTCTGGGAGGGTGAGACCGACCAGGCCCTGTATGTGGTTTTGGAGGGTGAGATAAGGGTTGTGAAACACGTGCACGGTCAACAAACAGAAGCGGCCTCCACGCTCCGGGACGGGGCTTGGCTGGGTGAAATTGCCTTCACCAGCGGGATGCCCCGGACGGCATCAGCCTTTGCAAACAAACCTTCCAAAGTCTTGACAATAGACAAGTCTACCGTATCTGCCCTTGATGAGAAGACACAACTGTTTCTTTACAAACGGCTGAATTCTCTGACCTCCATGATCATTGGTGATCTTGATGCGAGAGAAAAGGAGCTCACTATTAGAAACAGGCAACTGACGGAGAGCCTTTTTTCAGCGCGCACCGGCGAAAACATAGACTACAGCCGTTCGGAAATGATCCAGAGCATAATCAATAAGGTGCCGCAACTGCCCGTCTTTGCCAGCACGCTTACCCATAAGTTGCTGGGAGGGGGAACTTCACTGAAAGAGATTAGCGAAATGATTCAGGCCGACCCTTCGCTCGTTGGCCTCATCTTAAAAACACTTAACTCCTCATACTACGGGTTTTACAAAAAGATCTCCGATATCCACCGGGGGGTCGTGCTTCTCGGGCTTAACGGGCTTCATCAGCTTATCATGGGTGCAGGTATACGCCGTATCATGCCGGATACGCCATACTTCAATAACCTTCATCACCATTCTGTAGCCATATCACACATAGCGTTTGCCCTTTCCCAGAATGTGCAATCCAGCAACCCGGCGCAGCTTGCCACAATAGGGTTGCTCCATGATCTCGGCCAGGTCGTCATCAAGCTCCTGAGGGACCGGAATCCGAGCCTCGGTATGCTGATTGACTCTCTTGACCGTGCTGAAGTTGGAGCACTGCTGCTTAGGAGGTGGAATCTGCCTGACGTTTTTTGGCAATCGATTGAATTCCAATTATATCCGGAATTTTCGCTACCAGCAAAGGTGCCTGAGGATATCAGGCCTAACGTAGCCATCCTTTACGTGGCTCACCTTTGCAATGAATTCCTGCAGGGGCATACCGTGTATGATCTGCCGACGCTGTTTCTGGATCACTACCTGTTGCTATTAAACTGGGAAAAATTGTCGGTGGCCGATATTACCCAGAAATTCGTTTTGCCTGATCTCATCAGGAAGCGACAGTCTTTGCCCCAGTTTTTCAGGGAACTGATAGAACAGCACCCCCAACAGGCCGGTTTGTCCGAGGCTTACGGATAGCAATGAAGCGAGCCGCGTCTTCATTCCTTATGATACCGCCGTCAGCTCACCAGTGCACAGTGGCTGCCCTTCCTGGATCCAGCCTAACCTCTGTTCACAGGCAGAACTCCGTGTTGTATCAGATACGAAAACTTGATTGCCGTTTTGCTACTGAACCTTATCTGTGATTCCATCAGATTATGGGCTTTCAGAAATATTCCTTTTCGGTTATTCCTTTTGCCCAGAGTGCTAGCATGTAACCCAGCGTAATGAAGACACCTTCCCTCTCCGCGCGGGGATTCTTCATAAGCGTACGCTCCATGGAAGAGCGGAATACCTTTCTGTTTCGGCGCCTTTTTTGTTTGACACCTTAGAACCTTACTTTTTATACTTCTACGTGCCTCTTAACAATTAACAGCTCAGTGCTTATATTTTCATAGTAAGATCAAACAGATAAAGCAAAGGAGGTCTTATTATGAAAATGCCAGAAGTTTCCTTGTTGGAATGGCAAAAGCGATACGGCACTGAACGAGCT
>DATKZQ010000132.1:0-10799 GCA_035527895.1 Desulfatiglandales bacterium | reverse complement strand
TTGAGATTTCAGCAAGCCATATTTCTATAGCTCTTTGGAGTCGAGACTGAAAGGCAAGATATCATGAAGGTGGAGAAGGCGAAGATCAGTGATGCCCAGCGGATATACGAACTGGTCAACGGCTTTGCCGACAAGGATGAGATGCTCGCCCGGGCATTAAGCGAGATATATGAGAACCTTCGTGACTTCTTCGTAATCAGGGATAGCAGTGCTCAAGTTATTGCCTGTGTTGCGCTCCATATTCTCTGGGAGGATTTGGCCGAGATCAGGACCCTGGCGGTAAGCGAGGATAAGCAGGACCAAGGAGTGGGTTCGGTGCTCGTCAGAGCCTGTCTCAATGAAGCCGAGGGATTGGGGATTCCCACGGTCTTTTGCATGACCTACAAGCCGTTTTTTTTCGAAAGGCACGGTTTTCGCCAGGTTGACAAGATGGAGTTGCCGCGCAAGGTGTGGTCCGAGTGTTATCGCTGTCCTAAATTTCCCGATTGTGATGAAGTGGCTCTTATCTACCATTTTGGGTCGGGTGGGAGCTGATGTAGGCTCACGCTGATCACATCAAAATCCCACCAGACCGATCAGACCGTTTCATACCCAAGAAGAAGCAGTCAAAATTCCCTATAACATGGCTAAAGCTGACAAGAGATATCGACGGGTGGTTGCTTTTCCCAAACCCTTGACTATTGTGGAACCGAGGGAGATAAAAAAGCTCATCGAGATGGATTTTGTATTTTTTCCCTGCGGTGGAGGAGGAATTCCCCTGATCCGAAAAAAGCGGAAGCTCAGAGGCGTTGAGGCAGAGATCGACAAAGGTCTAGCCAGTGCAGAGCTTTCCGAGGAGATCAATACCGATATGCTTATCGTTCCATCAGGTGTAAAGGGTGCGGCTATCCCCACACGGCTAGTCTTCGATGTGATTGGCATGGACATCGTGGAGGTCTCCCCGCCATATGATCATGCTGAAATACCGGCACTAGTTGCAGAAACACTGGGTCTCGACCTTCTATACGTTCTAGCGGCAAACAGGAAAAAAGATTGAATTTAAAGAAAGAATTTGACCGTACTTGTAGAATTATAAAATAATCTTATTATAACTTAATCCCTGAAACATCTTTGGCGGGAGATAATCCTAAGAAACGCTTTTATTAATCAAAAATTCTAGCTCGAAATTGCTTTTTTCATGTTGTCTTCCCTAAGAAAGGTATAAACGATGCAAACTGATGAAAAGCTGAAAAAGCGCATAGCCTATGAGAAGATGCTTGCCAGCATATCGGAGCGGGCCATGTCGGTCGATGATCTGCACCATTTCTTGGAATCCTCCCTGAAGAGCATGGGGAGCATTCTGGATGTAAGCCGTATCTTTATATTTGCCTATCAGCCCTCATCTGACACCTTTTCATGCATCTGTGAATGGGTTGCCGAGGGCATAGCCACATTAGAAGAGCTTGATGAGATCACGCTTTCGATTCCATGGGGATCGAAACAGCTAAAGGCCGGCCATGTCATCAATTTTCGAGACATTCGAGATATGCCCGGACAGCAATATAGGGAAAGACTGCTTGCTGCAGATACCAAATCCACCTTAAACGTCCCGCTTTTTATTCAAGGTGATTTTTACGGCTTTATTGGGTTCGATGAATGTCGCCACCACCGGAAATGGATAGATGAGGATATATATATCCTCACCACTGCGACTCAACTTATTACCAGAGCAATTGAAAACAAGAAATATGAAGAAGAATTGGAGCAGCATCGCAGCGGCATGGAGTCCATCTTCAGCAGTGTACAAGACGCCATTATTACCGTCGATACCGAAATGAATGTGATCCAGGCAAATAAGGCATCGGAAACTTTCTGCGGTTTCAAGATACAAACCGGTCAGCCTTTTTCCGATTGTGCGAGAGACTGCGATCAGTCCTGCGTTGAGGTCCTACAGGAAACCTTGAGAAAAAGGGTTCCGATCCAAGACCGCCGGACCGAATGCAGGCGCAGCCATGCAAAAAAAATGATCGCTATGGTCAATAGTTCCCCACTGCTAGATGGTGGGGGCAACTTCATGGGAGCCGTACTGGTTATACGAGACATTACACGGCTTACCCGCCTTGAGGAGGAATTAAGAGAACGGCACCATTTTCACAATATTATCGGTAAGAGTGAAAAAATGAGAAAGATATACAGTCTTTTAAAAATGTTGGCCAATCAAGAAACCACTGTTTTGATTACGGGCGAAAGCGGTACCGGCAAGGACATGGCTGCAAAGGCCCTTCATTATGCAGGAGCGCGAGCAAGCGGGCCGTTTGTAGCGGTTAATTGTTCAGCTCTTGCTGAAAGTCTGCTGGAAAGTGAGCTCTTTGGTCATGTCAAAGGTGCCTTTACCGGCGCAGAAAAGGATAAAATCGGTCGTTTTGAGGCCGCCGATGGCGGTACGATTCTGCTGGATGAGATTGGTGATATCTCCCCACTGATACAGTTGAAGCTGTTAAGAGTACTTCAGGAGAAGGAATTTGAGCGGGTTGGAGAATCGAATCCGAAAAAAGTGGATGTTCGCGTTATCGCATCGACCAATGGCAATTTGCAAGAAGCCATAAACATGGGAAGGTTCCGGAGGGACCTCTATTACCGCCTCAATGTGTTAGAAATTAGAATGCCACCGCTCCGCGAGAGGTATGAAGATATTCCTTTGCTGATTGAGCATTTCTGTGGGGTTTTGAAAAGAACTTATGCAAAAGACATTAGCGGCGTATCGGATGAGGTCTTGCAAATATTCATGAACTATCCTTGGCCAGGGAATGTCCGGGAGTTAGAAAACGTCTTGGAAAGGGGCTTTGTGTTTTGTCGAAACCGAACCATTCAGTTGGAGCACATTCCTGCCGAAATTAGCGATTATGTTCGTGTTAATAGGCGATTTTCTGAAAAGACGACGGCTGATGATCCTGAAAAGATCCTCAAGGCCTTGGAAAAAACCGATTGGAATATTTCAAAGGCTGCTCGCTTTCTGGGTATCACCCGGTGGACAATGTATCGAAGATTTCAAAAATATAATATTAGCAGGCCAGCAGAAACCCTGTAGCATCGCACATAAGTGTAGCCTAACAAACCTGTGCGGTGCTACACTCATCCTTACCAGGTCGAGAAATTCTTCTCCTGTCTGATATCTGCAAGTATTTAAAAATACAGCAAATATTTTTTTTGTTTCCTCGTGCTGCCCTGGCATTTTATTTGCTCTATCATATGATAAAACGCAACACGTGCACTATACTAAATTCTGTGTCTTTCTAAACCTGCCGTGTAATACGGAGCTGATTTCACGGGGGTAGAGTGGCAGCTATTTTGATAAAGAAACAAGGACGTCTTTTTTTAAAAGAGACTTGTAAAAAGGTAGCGCAGAGGGCTTACTCCATTGACGTGAATTGCGGAACGATGTCAAATACTGCATAAGAGGCCTTCTCTGGCTCGCCGACATGACTTTGTGTGCAAGGAGTGATATCCAAAGATAAACCGTTTTCCCTAATCATCAAAAGGAGGGATGAATGGCCTTTAATCTCAGGAACAGGCATCTATTAAAGCTCTTGGATTTCAGTCCACAGGAAATACTATTTTTATTGGAGCTTTCGGCAGATCTGAAAAAGGCAAAATACGCGGGAATAGAGCAACCCAGGCTTACAGGAAAGAATATCGCCCTTATTTTCGAAAAGGCGTCTACCAGGACCCGGTGCGCCTTTGAAGTCGCGGCCTATGATCAAGGGGCCCATGTCACCTATCTGGGTCCATCCGGATCTCAGATGGGCACCAAAGAATCCATGAAGGACACGGCCCGGGTGCTGGGTCGGATGTATGACGCCATTGAATACCGGGGATTCGGGCAGGACATCGTGGAAGAGCTGGCCAAACATGCCGGTGTTCCCGTGTGGAATGGCTTAACCAACGAATTTCATCCCACCCAGGTGCTGGCGGATTTTTTAACCATGATGGAGCACAGCGACAAGCCGCTAAGCCAGGTTAGGTTTGCATACCTGGGCGATGCAAGAAACAACATGGGCAACTCACTTTTGGTGGGGGCCGCCAAAATGGGCATGGATTTTCGATCTGTGGCTCCGAAAAGTGTGCAACCCAACGCAGAGCTGGTTTCAAAGGCAAGAGAAATCGCTGAGGAAACCGGCGCCAAAATCACCATTACCAATGATTTGGAAAGCGGCGTTAAAGGATGTGATTTCCTGTGTACGGATGTCTGGGTTTCCATGGGCGAGCCGGAAGATGTATGGAAAGAAAGGATTGCGTTACTCAAACCCTATCAGGTCAATGCCGCCGCCATGAAAAAGACCGGCAACCCCAATGTAAAATTCCTGCATTGCCTGCCGGCGTTTCACAACCGTGAGACGGTCATCGGTGAGGAGATCTACCAGAAGTTTGGTCTGGACGGCATGGAAGTAACCGAAGAAGTATTTGAGTCCGATGCATCAATAGCTTTTGCTGAAGCTGAAAACAGAATTCATACTATCAAAGCAGTGATGGTGGCTACACTGGGAAGCTAAATAAACTGGAATGTCGGTACTGTGGGCTTATGCAACGGCACAAAGATGAGAGATTTTTCTTCGTAGCACGTGGGGGTTGACCGTTTTGATTTGCAATCTGGCAAATCACCTCCATGTGGGGGTATGAAAAGATGGGGAAAAAGCAGGTTGTTTTGATCGCTCTTGGCGGCAATGCGTTAGTTCAAAAGGGACAAAAGGGCACTGCCGAGGAGCAATTTGAGAATCTCAAATTAACCATGAAACAAATTGCGCGACTCTCTAAGAAATACACCATTGTGATTACCCATGGCAACGGTCCCCAGGTCGGGAATCTGCTGTTGCAGCAGGAAAGCTGCCATGAGGTCCCCAAAATGCCGCTGGAGATTATTGGAGCGATGACCCAGGGACAGATCGGTTACATGATTGAATCCTCTCTGGACACAGCACTCATGGAAATTGGCATCAATGGGTTACAGCTTTTTGTCACGCTGATCACCTATGTCGTGGTCGACGAAAACGATCCTGCTTTCCAACAGCCCACCAAACCGATCGGCCCTTTTTATACCGAAGAAGAAGCAGCCAATTTGCCCTATCACATGGTGAAAACCGACAAAGGTTACCGGAGGGTTGTGGCCTCCCCCAAGCCGATAGCTATAGTGGAGCACCGGGAGATCAAAAAGCTCATCGAAATGGATTTTATCATCATCTGCACCGGTGGTGGCGGAATTCCTGTGATTCGCAAAGAACGCAAGTTCCGCGGCGTAGAGGCAGTCATTGACAAAGATCTGGCCAGTTCAGTCCTGGCCCAGGAAATAAAGGCGGATATCTTTGTTGTTGCTTCAGACGTCGAAGGCGCCGCTATCCATTGGGGAACACGGGATCAAAGAGTGCTGCGAAAGGTCCAACTGGGGGATTTGGGGCAATATGTTCAGGACGGTCATTTCCCAGCCGGATCCATGGGGCCGAAGATAGAAGCGGTTACACAGTTTTTTCAAAACACCCGCAACAGGGCTATCATTTGTCACCTTGAAGACATTGAAAAAGCGATTGATGGCAAGACAGGAACAGAAATTGTCGAATAGAGCACGCCTAAAAGGGCTGGGGTTAAGAAATGAATCTCTTTGCAGCAAGGTGCAGGAAATTACCAACGTAAGACATATAGAGATGGCTTCTGTGAACACTATGCCCGCTTGACGCCATCCAGATAGTCTGATACCCTGCGCAACCATATCATTGCAAGGATTGAAGCCACGCGGCAATATGCCCTATTGAGATTGCTTCACATGCATTCGCAATGACCCTTTTAAGTACTGGCCATTTGAATGTACCGTGGTATGAATCATTCTAAACGTCATCTGAGTTTGTCAGTTCGAATCTGTGTCTTATTTCTTAATGAGAAACGTAACTGCAATATACATACATTTGTCGAAAGGAGGTAAGAGAATCTATGTCAAAAAAAAATGTGATTATTATCGGAGCGGCAGGAAGAGATTTTCATAATTTTAACACCTATTACAGAGGCAACAAGGATTATACCGTTGTTGCCTTCACCGCGACCCAGATTCCCGATATAGAAGGCCGGAAATATCCGGCGGAACTGGCGGGAGAGCTGTACCCGGAAGGCATCCCCATCTACGGCGAACAGGAACTTCCACGGTTGATCAAGGATCTGAAAGTTGATGATTGTGTCTTCTCCTACAGTGATGTTTCCTATCAACATGTCATGTCCGTCAGTGCTATCGTGGAAGCGGCCGGCGCCAATTTTATTCTACTGGGTCCTAAAGACACCATGATTAAAAGTACCAAGCCGGTGATATCCGTTGGGGCGGTCAGAACCGGGTGCGGAAAGAGCCAGACCTCCCGGCGAATCATAGAAATTCTGATGGCAAAGGGTTTAAAAGTTGTGGCTATCCGTCATCCCATGCCCTATGGCGATCTCGTGGCTCAGAAGGTACAACGGTTTGCGGAGCTGTCCGATCTGGAGAAACACCATTGTACTGTTGAAGAGATGGAAGAATATGAACCTCATGTAGTTCGTGGCAATGTCATTTATGCGGGTGTTGATTACGAGGCAATCGTGAGGGCGGCCGAAAAAGATCCAAACGGCTGTGACGTCATACTCTGGGACGGAGGAAACAACGATTTCCCATTCTATGTATCCGATTTAATGGTAACTGTTGTTGACCCTCATCGCCCGGGTCATGAACTCACCTATTATCCCGGTGAAGTGACCCTGAGGATTGCAGATGTTGTTGTGATCAACAAGATGGACAGCGCTGATGCCGCTGGCATCCAGACTGTGAGAAATAACATTGCCGCAGTGAATCCGGATGCGATTGTCATTGACGGCGCTTCCACGCTGGAAATAGATGATCCATCCATTGTAAAAGGGAAGAGGGTTCTCGTAGTGGAAGACGGTCCAACCCTGACCCACGGGGAGATGAAGATCGGCGCCGGGGTTGTTGCCGCTCTGAAATTCGGTGCGGCCGGGCTGGTTGACCCGCGGCCTTACACAGTGGGCCGGCTGTCGGAAACCTTTAAGATTTATCCGGGGATTGGAACACTGCTGCCGGCCATGGGATACGGTGAGCAGCAGCTAAAAGACATGGAAACGACCATAAACAATACGGAGTGTGATGCCGTGGTGATTGGAACCCCCATCGATCTGAGCCGCATCATCAAAATCAATAAACCGAACACCCGTGTTTACTATAACCTGCAGGAGATCGGGCGACCCGATCTGACCATGGTGCTGGATGATTTCGTCAAGAAGCACCAACTGGTTTGATCGTTTATGTTCAGAGAAGAGATGTGTTTGGTAAACCGTTCACGAGAGAAAGGAGGACAAAGCAATGGCAAAGATAGTGAATTCTTGGAATGAGTGGGATCCGTTGAAACGTGTGATTATCGGAAGACCGGAGGGCACCAATGTACCTGCCCCGGAGCCGGCCTGGTGGTATGATCTCCCCTTAGGAGGGTTTCCGCTGGGGCAATGGGGGCCGTTCCCGCAGGAGATGGTAGATGCGGCCAACGAGCAGATGGACTATTTAGTGGCGCAGATTGAGAAGCGGGGCGCCATCGTCGAGCGAGTAGACATTCAGCCATTCATGCTGAATGTACCGGTTTCGAACCCGTACTGGACTCAGCTTAACTGCCACGGTGTCAACAACACCCGCGACATCACCATGATTCATGGCAACTACATCATTGAGGCCACGACCTGCCGCCGTACCCGCTACTGGGAGCGTATGAACCTGCGGCCGATCTTCGAGCGGTACTTCAAAGAGGACCCCGAGGTGGTGCATTTTGCGGCGCCCATGCCGATGCTGACGGATGAGTCCTACGTCAGGAACTACTACTACGACTACGAGCACACCTGGACGGATGAAGAGAAGACGAAGCGGCTGCACAATTGGGAGTTCCAACTGAGCGAGAAGGAGGCCCTATGGGATGCCGCTGATGCGATGCGGTTCGGCAAGGACATCTTCCACCAGGGCTCATGCGTGACGAACAAGGGCGGTATGGACTGGCTGAAGCGCATGTGCGCCGCGCTCGGTCTCCGGCTTCACCATGTGCTGTTCGACACCCCCAAGGAAAAAGACAAGCCGAACAACTACCATCCCTGGCACATCGACGTAAACCTGGTTCCGCTGCGGCCGGGCCTATGCATGTATAACCCGGACTGGTCGCCGCGCACTCCGGAGATGTGGGATTTGTTCAAGAAGAACGACTGGGAGCTGATCCCGGCGGCAAGGCCCACCTACGTGCACAAAAACAAGGTCTATCTGACCGGACTGTATGAGGGTAAGTCCTGGATCTCCATGAACACCTTCTCCATCGACCCGAAGACGGTCTGCGTGGAGGCGCACGAGACGGCCTACTGCGAGCAACTGGACAAGCTCGGCTTTGAGGTCGTCCCGATTCCCTATGAGAAGGTGATCCCGTTTGGCGGCGCGCTGCACTGCACCACGCTGGACGTGTATCGTGAGGGGATCTGCGAGGATTACTTCCCGAAACAGATTGATGGGTATTAACAAGAATTTCAACGAACTGATTCGTTTTCTGCTCGTATCAGGTGTGAAAAAGCCTGAACGCTAAACCGGATCTCTTCGTTGAAACCTCATGCCGGCAACTGAGCCAAATGAGTGGTCTTCTGACAAAAACGATTGGTCCTCGAAATCCAGTTCAATTGCAAATCTAGAAGGGAGGTTTGTTATGTCAGCTATGGGTGTAGGTCTTGTTGTCTATATTCTTTTCTTTTTTATAGTTGGGATTGGCATGTACTACCTGGTTCAGAAAAGCGGCAAGCGCTATATTATTGCCGGTAAGAGTCTCCCTTTTTTCCTGGTGGGAACCATGCTCTTAGCACAAGGATTAGATGCGAATGCCACGATGGGCAATGCAGCAGGCGTATATGGCGGCGGATTCTGGGCTGGGTTCCAATTCGCGATCGGCCTGGCCTTATGCCTTATGGTGGTCGGGATATGGTACGCGAAACCACTCAACCGGATGAACCTGCTCACACTGCCTGATTTCTACTTTAGAAGATATAATTGGTTTACCGAAATCATCACCGGGCTTCTCATGTGTTTTAGCTTTGCCATACTGGTGGCAGGCAACTTTGCCGGTGCTGGCTGGATCGTTTCCATTATTTTCAAAATAGATTATGTTTGGGCGCTGATCATAGTAGCGCTCTTCATTTTTATTTACACTGTCAGCGGGGGGCTTTACTCTTGTGCCGCCACGGACATAGTGCAGATCTATCCTGCCATGGTTGGGTTTATCGGTGCTTTTTTCTATCTGCTCGCCACGTATGGCTGGGGCCACTTCTCAGCGGCAATTCCGGATAATTTCGTGGACTTAAGTGGTCTATACTCAATCAAGAACGGCGCGCTCCTCAATTGGGCGGGCATTCTGGCCCTGGGTATTGGTGATGTAGTGGCTCTGGATTTCATGGAAAGGATCTTTGCTTCCAGGACCCCTGAAATAGCCCAAAAAAGTTGTTTCTATGGAGCGGTGGGGATAGTAATAACCGGTATCGTCTGTTCCTATATGGGATTAATGGGGCTAACGTTTTTCCCGGAAATCGCCGACCCGAGAATGATTCTGCCGACAATTGCGCTGGATATGGTCCCCTATGTCTTTGGATTATTAATATTGGGCGGCATTATCGCAGCCGGAGCATCTACTGCTGACGGGGGGATATTAGGAGTATCCGCGGTGCTGGGCAGGAATATCCTTCAGAGAAACATCCTCCTGCCGCTGGAACGGAGAAGAAGAGAACTGAAGAGGGGTGTGGGCCAAAAAGTATCTGATGAACAGGCCAAGCTCATTTCTGACCGCAAGCTTCTCATAATCGCCAGGATCATGGCCATACCGGTCGTCGCTTTAGCGATTTTCCTGGCCATTATAAAACCCGAGCCGGGAATTCTGCTGGTTCTTGCTTTTGACGTGGTGTTCGCCGGGTGTCTTGTTCCGCTGACACTAGGCATCTACTGGAAGAAGGCCAATACACCCGGGGCCTTGGCAGCGGTCTTTGTTGGCTCTATCCTTCGGTTGATTCTGTTCTATCAGATTCCTGAGCACTTAGCCGGTTTGGATACATTAATACCTCCGGTTGTCTCTCTGATTGTCATGGTACCGGTCAGCCTGTTGACGCAAGAGAAATATCCGGCAAAGCACCACGTGATCCACGAGATCCCGGATGACTTAGACGTGCTCGAAGCCAGAGCCTAAAAGCCTATTTTGCTGGATGTATTCATCTGGTGGTTGCTTTGATAATTCGTAACAGTTCAGCCCCGAATGGTGGCTGAACTGTTACGGTAATTTTTGTTGTATTCATTTTACTGAAAACGCCAGAATACCCTGCCCGATAGGGCGGGGATGACTGGCGTTTTTCTTTGCTGATCCCGTGTTTCGTCAAGCTGACGTCTTATACCAAGTTGCAATCATGTCATTGCGAGGAGCCCTTCGACTTTGCTCAGGATAAACTCCGCGACGTGGCAATTTATCCTATTGAGCCTGCCCTGGCGCGACGAGATACGAACATAATGGAATCTCGGCGCGATTCTGGTTTTTTGGGGCATACAATTATCTATCTTAAGCCAGGTCTGGGCCAGGGGTCTGGGCCGGGGATTGCTTCACATTCGTTCGCAATGACGTCTATAAATAGTAGCCTTTTGAATGCAACTTAGTATAAGGTACACGGGCGAAGACATTCCACTTCCTGAATTAGTCCTTGTGTGGGGTTTGTGTTACACTTATCAGCACCATGAAAAACTTACGAACCTA
>DATKZQ010000131.1:0-13638 GCA_035527895.1 Desulfatiglandales bacterium | reverse complement strand
TGAACAAATCATCGAGTACTATGGCGCACGGTGGAAAATCGAATCCGGTTTCAAAGAGATCAAACAGGACATCGGGAGCAGCAAAAGCCAAACCCGTAATGCCCATGCCGTGATCAATCACATCAACTTTTCCATGATGGCAGCCACCATTACCTGGATCTATGGAGCACGCCTGGAAAACATCCCGGAACGTCGGCACAAAGTCAGGGGCCGCAACAGTTTCGCATTCTCAGATCTGAGACATATCATTGCCAAGGTCGCCCTGACAGATGATTTTGATGCCGTTTGCCGTACACACGACAAACTCCCGCGAAAATCTTTCGTGGATACTTTGTTGCGCATGGTTGCGTGATTCTATAGGACACAATTTCGGTGAAACTTCAAATATAAGGGGATAAGGGGAATCTATATCCAACTGCACAATGTGGGTTAAAAAGAGGCCCCACACATCACGCTCCCAGCGTACCTTGCGGGCTTCCGCAGGGGCTGGTGCCGTCAGGAACTCGCTCAGGTCGGCCCCTGCACAAAAGGCCTTCTCCCCAGCGCCCCGAAAGATGGCGACCCGTACCTCATCATCGTCTTTAAGAGCACTGAGGACCTGATAGAGATCATCTCGCATCTGGATGTTGTAGACGTTCAGGGCCTCGGGGCGGTTGAGTGTCACGGAGGCTATAGCATCCTTTTTTTCATAAATCAATGTCTCAAAACCACTCATCACCTTATCCAAACACTGACTCGTTATTCCCCCTTAAACTCAGGGGGGCGCTTTTCCTGAAAGGCCCTGATTCCCTCGGTGCGGTCCTTGGTGGTATGGAGTAAGAAGTAGAGATCCGCTTCCAGTCGGAGTCCCTGGTCAAGGGTCAAATCCATACCTTTGCGGATTGCTTCTTTGGCATATCTCAGTGCGATCGGACCTTTGGAAGCCATCTCTCGGGCCATGTCCATAGCTACCGGCATGAGCTCTTTAGGAGAGATGACCTTGCTAACCAAGCCGATCCGATAGGCCTCCTGAGCATCAATCATTTCGCCGGTAAGGATCATCTCCATGGCCTTCGCCTGACCAATAACCCGTGAGAGTCGCTGTGTACCCCCATTCGAGGGCATAATTCCATAAGCAATATGGTCCATAGAAAAACATGCAGTCTCAGCGCAAAGCCTTAAATCACAAGCTAAGGCCATTTCCAGACCGAGCCCAAAACTCTCACCACTGACGGAAGCAATTGTTATGTTTTCAAATCCTCCGACAATAGAGGCAATAGAATCCTTATAATCTGGCAAGGATGCATTCTCTGCCTCACTGCCATTAGAGAATATCTCCGTTCCTCTGATGATAATAACCTTGATATCAGCATCCTGACAGACTCTATCTCGAACACAGATTAGTTCGCTCACACGTTGTAGACCACTATATACCTCGAAATCAGGCCTTCGAAAAGTAATCATTGCGACTGATTGTTCTTTCTCGTAATGAACCATCTCTAATCACATCACCTTCCTTATATGCCTCAATAAAGCTAACCTGTCGTGCTTCTAAAAGACAATCGCTATAGAACAGGATCTGAATAAAGAGACGCGTCCTCATTCAGATCCCTTCAGAGGTCCAGCAACCCCCGTTGATGTCTATTTGGCCATTCAAATATTTGAACGGGAATTTACTGCAGTCTGATTATGTACTATTACTGCTTGAAGGTTTAAAGAACGCAAATCGTTGAGTCTGCTTTTATGTATCTTTTCCTTTCTGTTAATGGGATCAACTGAGTGCAACTATCTATGACACATATCGGATTATCGCTCAATGGGCAATCTCACGCCCCAAAATCCCCCTGGCTATAATAAGTCGCATAATCTCCAATGTTCCCTCCGCGCTTTTTGTTCTCCTCACCTCGCCAAGGAAGCGGAAAAAAGGAAAATCTACACTCAAACCCATTCCCCCAAGGACTTGCATAGTGCGATCGATCACCCGCAGCGCTGCCTCCACGCCATGCACCTTCGCCATTGCAGACTCTGACCGAAAATCCTTGCCCTGGTCTGCCTTCCAAGCGGCATAATAGGTCAGCCACCTAATCGTTTCGATGTCGATCTTCGAATCGGCGAGCATCCACTGAATTGCCTGAAATTCTCCTATGCGTTTTCCAAAGGCCTTTCTTTGTTTGGCATGTTTTACGGCCAAGTCGAAGCATCTTTCAGACTTGCCCAAAGTCTCCACAGCCATCTGTATCCGCATTCTGTTAAACATCTTCATGCCCTGGTAGAAACCTTCGCCCTCCTCGCCCAAGAGGTTTGCCGCTGGTACCACGCAGTCTACCAATTTCAATATTGGCTGATGGGTCCAATCGAAACAAAGGAACTTCTTCTCAACCTGAACACCGGGAGTGCCTTTATCTACAAGGAAAGTACTTATCCCATGTAGATCCTTCTTCTTATCAGTGTAAGCGGCATATAGAACAAAATCCGCCACATCGGCAAATGTGGCAAATATCTTGTGCCCATTGAGGATATAGTTATCTCCATGCCTGGTAGCAGTTGTCTGGATTTCTCGAACATTCGAGCCCGATACCTCAGGCTCTGTAAACCCGAAACACCAAAATTTCTCCCCTCGAACAAGGGGCCAGAGGTACCTTTCCTTTTGGTAATCTGTGGCGTCATAAAAAGCTGGGTGCGGGGGATAACCTCCAGTAATCCAATGATGAAATAAGGGTATCGCAGTTTTATTGAACTCTTCGGTTGCCACGGTATGGGCCAGACAACTCATTCCTAACCCACCATATTCCTTTGGTACGTCTATATTTACTAGACCCGCCTCCCTACACTTGCTTCGTAAGGAAAGTACGACCTCATGCGGCGCGTCGTCTATGAATAACGGCCATCCTTTCTCATGCGGCATTACCTCTTTCTCAACAAAGTCCCTTGCCCTCAACTGCAACTCTCCCACCTCCGGTGCTAACTCGAATTCCATCGTATAACCTCCTCTAAAATAAATGAATCTTCTGAATCTCGACCTGAGAAGGGTCTAGCTGTAGAGATTCACTCAGCCAAACGTCCTATACAGGCAATATTGACCCCATAACCGGTGATTGATGCCATTGGAATCGGTTTCTCTTGTTATCGAAACCTAACATCGATGTTAACCCCTTACTTATCCTTCCTTTTTCTCCTGGTGAATCGTGAGACACTGTCGAAGTATGGACGACAAATCTCCAAGCCATCGTCAACATCACGTTATTCTATATATACCTAACCAGCAAGCTCACAGAAAAATGCCTATGGCATTCCATCACCGCAGTAACCCAGCCGGAACCTATTTTGGTCACTACTAGATCCTTAACTTTGAATCTTCGCCGTTTCAACAGTTCTTTAGACTTAACTTCGCTTGCCATTCACGTGTCATACCTTCATATCGTCAGAAATGTTAGAGGCAACCCCCTTCGCCACTTGAGCTCTGCGGGGACTTGAACAATCCGCTGTCGTCCATTGTGCGCTGTTATATGATTGTCTGCGATTCTTTGAGCTCGACTATATCATCCCAACTATAGCCCAGTTCCAGAAGTATCTCCTCAGTGTGCTCGCCATGCTCGGGCGGATGTCTCCTTATTGAAGCCGGGGTCTTGCTGAATTTGTAAGGAAAGCCAACTACCTTGGTGGGACCATGAGCAGGATGCTCATATTCGGTTATGTATTCGTTTTCTAATACTTGAGGGTCGCTAATTGCCTCAGAAACCTCGTAAATGGGGCTAAAGATAAAATCGCCACCTTTTTCTAAGAGCTTGATCCATTCATCCCGAGGCTTTGTACCGAAGACCTTGTCTAGTACCGCGGTTAGCTCTGAACGACTCTCGGTTCTGGCTTGGTGGTTGTGGAACCTTGGATCATCCTCCAGTTCCTGTACACCGAGCACCGCGCAGAAATCATGCCAGTACCTGTCAGTTTGCATCATATGGAGGGCAAGCCACCGGTTATCTTGGCATTTGTAATAGCTGACCATGGGATTTAATGAGCTGGTTTTGTCCCTTCTCGGAAGGTCTTTACCGAACAGAAGCGAGAAATTTACCTCCTGCGGTGCAGCCGCAAGGAGGCTACCGAGGGCGGAGATGTCGATGAATTGACCGATGCCCGTTCTCTCACGGCAGACGAGGGCTGCCGCTATGGCAAAGGCAATGTATATGCCGACCAGAGAATCACAGATCCCGGGCCTGAACAGCATGGGTGGCATTTCCGGACCCCCGAAGTGATACAACCAGCCTGCTCTTGAAGCCGCGGTAACTTCAAAGCTGGGCCGGTGGCTAATCGGCCCCTTCATTCCCCAGCCGGAACCCTGGGCGTACACAAGCCTCGGATTATGACGGGATAGTGTCTCGTAGTCTATGCCTAACCGTTCCACAACCCCCGCTCTGAAGTTATGGGCGAATACGTCTGCTTTTTCCACCAGCCGGTAGATAATCTCCTTACCTTTTTCCTTGCGCAGGTCCAAGGCAATGCTCCGTTTGTTCAGATTGAAGGAGTCCAAATCCATGTGCCGCCCGGTCTGCGGTATCTCATCAGGCGTTATGTCCATTACCCCTCTTATTGGGTCGCCGGCTACACGCTCTTCCACCTTAATAACTTCGGCGCCAAGGTCCCCGAGCAACTTACTAGCAAAGGGCAGTTGGAGCCAAATGCCACAACTGATAACCTTTATCCCTTCAAGTGGACCGCCCATTTAACCCCCTTTCAGTTAATCGGAACACTGAGGCTCGCGAAATGAACTTCCCAGGCCAGGCCAATATCCTCCAAAGTTCGAACTCATACATTTTGAAAGGCTTGTGCTTACTCCGGGATGTTGCCGTCTACCCCTCTTTGCCGGTCGCTATTCATTTTCAGCCAGTACCGGGTGTGTAATCTCCGAAAAGATTTGCAGATGGCTAACCTGCGACGAGCATCTTAGTAAGGTCATGAATATCGTCTACGAGGTGCAATTGCTCCACAGTTTCGACAATGGCTTCTGCCTTGTCGTCAGGAAATACCGCTGAAGCGAAGCCTCTGAACTTCTGGATCACTTCCTCTTTGGTCATTGGATTGAGAATAGATCCCTTTCCGGCAGAGACCGTCGCTTCAAAAACACTACCATCTGCCAACCTCACCATCATCTTGGCTGGATTGTCGCTTTTGCGCATCTTCTCCAGGTCCTCATCCAAGATGAACCTTATTTTTCCCATGAGATCCAAAATTTCAGGGTCGCTCAGGTTTTCTTCAGAATATTCCCTGAAACTGTTGCCCCCTTTTATTAGCCTGAGGGCAATTCCGAAGCGCCCATTAAATTGAGCACTGGTTATATCTTTGGGTTCCAGTGTTGAGCCTGTAAGCCTAAAGGTTAACGGGGTAACGTTCACGGTAATTTCTTCAATCTCCTTAGGATGAATAGCAAGTTCGCTCGTTATCTTTGAAAGAGCGTCGAGGCTGGCGCTTGATGTACCACAACAACAATAGGCTTTGAGGTCGATCAGTAAAACCCTGAATTCCCGCCCAAGTCCACGAGTAATCTCCTCAAGAGAACATTCGCCAGAAAACGCACGCAAGAATCCCCTCTCCCCTTCTAGAATGGTTGCCGGCCCCCTGAACCCCCTGAGCGTCAGAAGCGCAGCCCTTATACCGCCGTATGCAGCTATGCCTGAATGCAAGCGGTTAACTGTACCGCCGGATTTCGAGTACTCCATCAATCCCGATGAATGACTCCCGGCTATGCCGAGCGCATCTAGTAGCTGGTTTTCATCAAAGCCTAGAATTGCACCAGTACAGGCGGCCACGCCGAAAGGACCGAAAATCGGCCCAGGATGAAAGCCACGGCCCTCGGCAAACGGTGCAGCCGCTCCGATCCTTGACGCTACCTCATAGCCCAGTACTACCGCTCTCATGAATTCCTTACCACTGATCCTCTCGCGTTCGCCCATGGCCAGGGCAGCAGGTATGATTATGGATCCCAGATGGGCATGGCATACGGAATCGGTATCATCTCCCATAAATCCGTGGCCAAAGTTAGCGTTAGCAAAAGCAGCATCCTGCGCTATCGTCTTGACACCAAAAGTGACAACGGTGCTTTCCTCTCTTTGCGATCTGTTGTCCATGATGTATTCATAGGATGCTTTGCTCCAAGGCAAAGTAGCGCCAGCTAGCTGGCATCCCAACTGGTCCAGAATGAGCTCCTTGGCCTTAGCAACGGCACTATCGGGAATGCCGTCGAAGGTTACTTTGCTGACAAACCGGGCTAGCTCCTTGGTTTCGTCCATTCTTGTTATCCCTCCCTCTTTCCTGGCGCACTACCGTGGCTTCAATAAGATGATGAATTGATTACCAAAGACAGTCTTTTTGCGATCCCTATTAAGACCTCCATTCCTGCCGCCGGTAAGCCAATCTTCTCGAGCAGAGTTTTTTCAAAAATCTTTGATTTTGTAAGACGCATTGTACGTTAGCTCTTTTGAATCTCCTTCTCGTTTTTTCTCCTTTTCAGTCGCTGCCGCAGTGCCTTTGTTGCCTTGTAGTCCACAACAAAGGTTTGTGGATCGATAACAACTCCATAAACGTTTCTTGTTACTCCATGGGAGATATACTCATTCATCAAATCCCACCGAACCTTCTCAATCTCTCTATCTAATGGATCACCTACTCCACCTCCACCTCCCGATTTGGTCCAGACAATATCACCTGGCTCAAGGTAGCCGGAGGACATGGTGCGCAGCCTAACCCTTTTACCTCTTCTTAGAATGCCCATTTTATGGGTCTTTCCCTCTTTGCCACCCATCAAACCAAGGGCGCCGAACTTCTCGCCATCGAAATTACCCGTCATCACCATGGTATCGTGAGGCTGCCACAGCTTAGGGTCATAGGTATGCACTATTTCTACATGAGTGCCCAGCCCGCCTCTCCATTGACCGTGACCTGTAGCGTCCGTCAAGAATTCGTACCGCAGCCACCTTAACGGTGCTTCCCATTCCTCCACCTCAACAGGGGCTTTGAGCACGGCGCCGGCGGCATTGTAAGGCGTAAAACTATCGGTGCCGTCATACCCGTATATCGCCCCATTTCCACCGTCCGACATAAATCCCGCCACGTCGAAATACTGTATCGAGCCTGTCCTCGGGTCAATCCGGTCCCGACGCTTTCCGGAGAACTTGGGATTCAAATGCCTCGTCCACAACGCTGACGTTTCCTTTGGCACTGCTTGGCCGAAGGCAATCAAGGCACATTCCGTTATGACGCCTGCGGTGACAACCTGTCCCCCAGAGGTAGCCGGATAAACCGGGTCAAGGACCGTTCCCTTTTTGGTTATGATTCGCATGCAGTTAATGAGACCCTGATTACGAGGTATGCCGGAAGGGAGCGTCCACGCTACGGCACAAGCCATGGCAGCCCAGGTCCTGCCAATCGTAATATTAACAAAATCCACTTCCGGATCGCTGTCCGAAAAGTCCAATATGAGGAGGCCTTCATCTGGTTTGATGGTTAAATTCAGTCTGAGCCATACTGTCTTATCGGTAGTTCCGTCCCAATCGATGCCTCGCTCCGCCCTGTATGTTCCGGCCGGCCAGGTAGAAATGACGTTCTTGACTGTAGCTTCAGTTCGCCTGATGAGTTCGTCACATGCAGCAAGCACGGTATCCTTCCCGTAAGTTTTGAGAAGATCCAGTACCCTTTCCTCGATCTTCTTCATGGACGTGTAAACAAGCAGGTTGTCGGCCCGCATCAGTGAGGCTCCCCTTACGTTCCTTAAGATGAGGGAGTGAACCTTCTCATCTAGTTTGCCCTCTTCGACAAGTTTCAACGGAGGAATCAGCAACCCCTCCCCATGGCAATCAAAGGAGCCAGGGTAATAAGCCCCCATGTGCGCACCGCCGGTATCATATTGGTGCGTTTTGAAAACGTGATAAAATATGAGCTCGCCCTCATAGAAGATTGGACGGACAAAGGTCCAGTCCGGGACGTGACCGAGAGCCACAATAAACGGGTCATTTCCGATAATGAAATCGTCCGGACGGATATTGTCGCGGCCTATATAGTCCAGTATTCCCTTAAGACCAATATCAGTTCCTGCACTGTGGCCCGGCATATAACTCCCGACACTGATAATGCGCTCTTGGTTGTCCAAGAATGCTGCGCCAAGGTCACGGAGGTGGGCTGTCATATAGGAGAAACATTGGCGCATGGTTCTTTGGCCCAGTTCCTCGTTGAAGGTTTCTAGCCTCCCTTCAATGATTGACAACGTCAAAGGGTCTATTGATTTGCTTTGCTCGTTCACTTTAGCATCTCCTCATCAAATAATTTCCATAGGTATCGACGGTGAGTTCATAATCCCGAGGTATAACAACAGTTGTCTTTGTTTCCTCAACAATAGCAGGTCCCCTAATCACATTTCCGGGTTGGAAGCGGTCTCCGACATAGCACTGGGTTTCGACAAATCCACTTGCCTCGTCAAAGCAGACTTGCCGCTTTCGTTTAATGGCTTTTGACGGATCCTCTGAACGCAACGGTTCTCGAGTTATCTGAAAAGGACGTCTTTTCGCTACCGCATGCAACTTGACTGTTTCAAAAGTAACCGGCATCGATGGGTCGGAGCGTCCGTATAGATCTTCGTGTCGTGCATGGAAACCATCAATCAGTGCCCTCATCGTTTCCTCTGTGAAGGGCTTGCCTGCCGGAATATCCGGAAGGAAGACATCAATACTGTGGAGTTGGCCGAAATACCGCATGTCAGCACCACGCATGACCTTGACATCCTTCTCAGCTATTCCCTGCCGTTTCAGAATATCCACTCCTTCTTCTTCTAAAGCGAGATATAGGCCTCTCAGTTCATCAGTATCTATCTCGTTGCCGCTACGATAGTAGAAACGAGTCAGGATACATTTAAAATCAGCCAGCAGGATGCCGAATGGGCAGAAGACGGCGGCATGCTTGGGAACATAGAGCTGTTTCATATTCAGTTTTTCAGCCAGGGCGGCTGCATGTACTGGGCCGGCGCCACCACCGACGACAAGAACGAACTCTCGTGGGTCATATCCACTGTTGACAAAGTTCAGGAAGATCCGCTTTGCAATATTTTCCTCTGCAAGGGACTTTACTGCGTAGGCCGCCTGAATAACATCCATACCCAACGGTTTCGCTATGTATTCTTCGATAGCTCTTTGAGCGAGATCTGCATAAAGAGGGATAGTGCCGCCCAAAAAGTAGTCAGCAGGGATATACCCGAGAACCACATCGGCATCAGTCAGTGTAGGGTTCTGTCCATCCTTACCATAACATGCAGGGCCGGGGTCGGCGCCAGCACTATCAGGTCCAACGCGAAGGATACCACGACTGTCAATCCGCGCAATAGCTCCGCCTCCCACCCCAATGCTGGTTACATTAACAGACTCCATGGCGTTTCTATGATCGGCAACTATCATTTCGGTAGTGGTGGTGATTTTTCCTTCTGGAAGTATACTCAAATCGACGGTAGTTCCCCCTATGTCAATGGATGCGATATTTTTGAACCCGGCCATTTCGCCGAGCAGCTTCGCAAACAGGGGTCCTGCAGCAGGTCCGGAGCCTATCATGAGTGCCGGATTGTCCAAACAGACCTCTGGAGCAGCAATCCCTCCGGCGCATGTGATGAACATCAAGGTCCCTTTGAAGCTGGCGCGTTTTAGCTGTCCATCAAATTTCTCGATAAAGTTGGCGATCACCGGCTTGACGTAGCCAGCAAGTACGGCGGTGTGAAATCGGTATCCCTCCATGCGTCTCCGCAGAATATGTGAAGAGAGTACTACATTGGGATACTGGGCTTTGATTATCTCTGCTGCCCTCTCTTCATGTTCAGGATTCATGTACGAGTGCAGGAAGCAGACAACCGGTACCTCAACGTCTTGTTCCTTCGCTTTGTTGATCGCCTGACGGACATCCTCTTCGTTTAGCGGCGTGATTATTTCTCCATCATATTGGATACGCTCGTCAACCTCGAAGCGCAGGTACCTGGGGATGAGATACTCCGGCGGAGGAACCCGCAGGTCATAGGGATCCTCTTTCGCTATCCTGCTGCTTAATTCCAGCATGTCCCTAAAACCTTTGGTAGTTATCATGCAGCATCTTGCACCTTTCTTTGACACGATACAATTAGTAGCTATGGTCGAGCCTATCACTATGGCAGCTGTGTTGGTGATGAGCTCGTGGTCCATTATGCCACGCTCCCGAGCCAGGAGTTCGATACACCCCATGAGGCTCTTTTCTGGATCGCTAATATCGGTTGGGAATTTGGCGACACTTATTTTTCCATCCTCATCTACTAGTACACCATCAGTAAAGGTACCACCGGTATCTATTGCAATTTCAAACACGATTTCAGCTCCTTCCTTCTGCAGGTAAAAACAACCCTTTCCCTTTAAAAAAATTACCCTTGTTCCTTTTCCTTAACGTCATCTCGGCCTCCGGTCATTGAAGACAGAAGGACCGCTGACTCAGACCGTTCATAGATCAATACCTTACGCCCTTGTGAACTTACTCGGAACTGGGTGCCTTTGCGTAGGTATCGATGATCCGATCAATAGCTTTCTCGAGATTTTCGGAGGCTGCTTCGAGGCGGCCGCGTATATCCACTACAGCATCCTCATCGCGCTTTAACACCTCTGCGAACTCGGCAATCCGCCTCCGTGACTCCTGGGGGGCCGGACCACCGTACAGGGTTCTCCCTTTGACAAACTCACCAGGGTCCAGCGCTTTCCGAAGACTCTCTTCGCTCAAACCAATCGGTTCATCCATGTATTCCACCGCCGCTTCATCCAACAATGTGGTCTGCACATGGCGAGGCGCTATCCCTCGCTCATAGCTTAGCCTGACGAGAATCCCCACTATCTGGTGCGCCGTTCTCCAGGATACACCCTTGTCTCGGACTATTGCACCCGCCACGTCGGTGGCTTGGGCCCAAAAGGCGCCAGCCCGCTGCCTCATAAGGGTCTTATTAACCTTTAGGGCTGACAAAAGCTCAGTCAACCAGTTGAGGTCACGAACAACGTTGTCAAAGGAGCTCAACAGGGCTGGCTTGGCATAGCGATTCCAGGAGTAAATTGACAACCCCGTGGGGCCTTTTTCGCCAAAAAAGGCGGTCATCAAGCCCCCGACGGTGCTGGCTGCAGCACCCCTGGCATGCTCCATGGCATAGGCATTTTTCTTTTGCGCCAGTATGCTGCTCGTGCCGCAAAAACGATCTGGAATATCCACCATGCCCACCTCGGAGCTAGTCCAGATTATGATGTCGTCAGCCCACCGGGCGAGATTGGAGTGCGATATTGCTATCACCGAAAAGACTTCCAGCATATCGTCTGGACTGTGGATGGCATCCAGGGTGTTTTCGCAAGGCCTTTCAAATCCCAAGAGCTCTGCGACCCTGTGCCGGTTCAATGGGAAATTAGAACCCGTCATGATGGCAGCCCCTGCTGGGCTTACGTTTATTCGGTGAAGCACTGCCTCAAGCCTCTTAAAGTCTCGCGACAGGGTTACCGCCCAGGCCAGCAATTGATGGCCAAGGGTCGTGGGCTGTGCATGTTGTGCATGGGTGTAGCCGGGCATTACAGTATCCACGTGGTCCGCTGCAACCTTGAGGAGTACGTGACGAAATCCATTTACCGCATCCATCACCTCCAGTAACTTGTCCCGTTGCTTTATCCTGTCGGCAACCTTATCCAGATCCCCTGAACTCCTCCCCAAATGTATCCTGCCGCCAATTTCCTCTGACAATTTGCGTATGAGATATTGCTCCCCCGAGTGTATGCCACCACCCACCTCCAATCGCACTTTTTCAATACCCTCCGCCTCCATTTCCCTGAGGCTCGCCAACATGAGAGCAGCATCTCTCCGGGGAATGATATTTTCCTCCGCCAGCATCACCAGGTGGGCCTTATCAAACATATGATGAGCATACAGTTCAGGCAGTTCATGCTCCGAGGAGTGCGTCACGATATTGGGCAACAACTCCTCGGTGAGCCTAATTCCTGGCCTTCGAAAACCGCGGTATTCACTCTGTTTCTGTTTTCTCATCCACAGATTCCTTTCAACCCCCAAAGTATCTGGAAACCAGTTGACTCCTCAATGCAAGTACCTGCATTAAGAGACTACGGCATCAATACTCTCTCAACGCTGGCTCGTCAAAATTGAGGTTGCTGTCCCCACACCCAAATCGCCGACCGGGTCAGAAAGACGTACGAGTAGTTCGCGGTCGAACATCTTCTATGAAATATGGATAATACGATCGCCGAGCAACGATATCAATACTAGAAGTTGGAAACCAGACCTACGCCCATCAAGATGGAGCATCGCCGCAGCAACGATACTTATTCTTGCGTTCCCCTCAATGAGCGTGGGGCGCACAGGTCACTGAAAAGCGGATTGCCAACGTATTCCGGGTGGAGAGAGCAGGATAGAACTCTCGTAAAAAACTACCCCATATCCCCCATAGATCCTGAATGAAAAAGCTGAGCGGGGATGTTGGATGCTGTTTTTCTTATTTCAGCCACTATCGGCGATTTCAAATCGCATCTGATTCGAAGCGAAGGGCCTACAATTACAACAGCTGCAACAGGCCTATTTTCATGGTTTAATATGGGGACACCAATGGCATTGATGCCGGCATCAATCTCCTCCCGGGTAAAAGCGACTCCCTTTCTTTGTACTTCTTCCAGATGCCGTCTGAGCTTCTCAGGATCTGTTATGGTGTTCTTAGTAAAACGACGTAGTTTCTTCTTGGCGAAGCCATCAATAATCTCAGTTTCAGAGAAAGCGATTATAGCTTTGGCGCCGGCTGCAGCATGGGTTGGCACTCTCCATCCAATACTAGCCCGAATATTAAGTGCGCGTTTTCCTTGCACAACATAAGCAATTGTCCCGCTCGTGCCGGAAATTACCTCCAGCACGACCGTTTCCCCCAGCTTCTCACTGAGTTCGCCAAGATGCGGCATCGCGACACGAACGAGCCCATCGCTAAGGGATTCCATTGTGGCCTGCCCTAACGAAAGAATTGACGGTCCTAGGGTGAATTTTCGTGTTAGGGGATTCTGCTGAAGAAAACGCTTTCGGGCAAGGACTTGAAGGGTTCGATTAACCGTTGCTGTATGAAAACCCGTTTTTCGACTAATCCCAACAGTTCCCATTTCGGAACTGTTGGGAGTCAAAGCCATGAGGATATTCAGCGACTTTTCGATCGAACTCACTTTGGGGGTCTTATGTCTCATGGCATTCTCATATATTGAAAGCTAGTGTTAATCTATAATATTTTTCTGTCAAGCAAAAAACTCGTCTTCCTGAGATAAGGAATGAAACCAAAGCGCTCCTTAAGCAGTTACGTTTTAGGCTCAGGCATGAAGCGGATTAGGTTTTTGTTTTCGTTCTCAATTCCTTGCTTCCAAAGGAGGCTACTTTGCAGGCGGCGGAAATGGTGAAAGGTGAGGAATTGCGTTTTGATTAGTTTTGAGATTTAGCTGACAGGGGGTAAAGATTCAGTCTTGAGTGGGAGGGGCGATTTTTCTCTGGACTCACGGAAATGATTAGAGGATGTATATGGCCATGGAAACTTCCATGGTCATCCAAGGTCGCTCAGTCAGCGAGGAGGATATTGAACAGATCCGGGAGCTGATGAGGTCCAATCCC